>JAZQZW010000086.1:0-16500 GCA_045634285.1 Oscillospiraceae bacterium | reverse complement strand
ATTTTTTAGTATTTATTTCGGTTGCTCCTGCTCTGTACATGATTATTTCAGATAAATCAGGTTCTTTCAGATACATTTTTTTCCATATGTATTCTTTTTATTTTTTTGCAAATCTGTGGTTTTTTTCAGTCGGAACAAGTTTTTTATCAGATAAAGCAAGTGGTTATCTGCTTTCCTTTGCAATAACGACTGTTATCTCGCTGATACTTTCATTTTCAGCTTCACTTCCATTTATTCTTCTGAAAAAGTTGAAAACAAAAAATAACATTATCATTTCTCTTATTATTGCGTTTCTTTATATTTTCGGTGAATGGATCCACTCATTTCCGCCAATAAACTTTCCCTGGAACAGACTTTGCAATATTGTGGCTGTAAATACAGATTTAATTCAGTCCTGCTCATTATTCGGTGGTTTGTTTGTCAGTTTTGTAATAATTATCATAAATATAACAGCTGCATATTTTTTCAGATATATTATTCAGGGAAATATTAAAGCAATAGTATGTGTTATTTCAGCTGTAACAATTTTCTGCTCAAATGTTTTTATTGGCAATACAGCCAAAAAAATCTATACAAACCAAAAGAAAAGCACATATAAAGTCCTGCTCATACAGCCTGATTACAGCATAGAGGAAAAACGTAACTTCTCAGCAGAACGAATGCTTAAGGGCATGCTGACTCTTGCAGAAACAAACATCACAGCCAACACAGAACTTGTAATATTTCCGGAAACCTCCATTTCCGAACGTTTCTTCAATGATAATTTCTACAGCAAATCACTCTATGACTTTTCGGTAAAATACAATATCAGCATACTTTTCGGTACATCTCACATTAAAAATGACAAACGTTATAATGCATGCACACTTATGTATCCTGATAGAACTGTTTCCGATATTTACACAAAACATGTACTTGTGCCTTTTGGTGAATATACCCCTCCGTTTCTGCCGCAGAATATGCAGCTTTTGAAAAAGCCTTTCTGTAAGGGAAATAAAACCACGCTTATAGACAGTGATATAGGAAAAATAGGGTGCTGTATCTGTTTTGAGTCAATTTTTCCAAAGCTCAGCCGTAACAACAGCCAACTTGGTGCAGAGCTTTTCGCAGTACTCACAAACGATTCATGGATCGGCAATTCCGTTCCTCTCTATCAGCATCATTCACATTCGGTAATAAGGGCAGTTGAAAACAGAAAATATACCATAACATGTGCAAACACAGGTATTTCATCGGTTATTTCATCTGACGGAAAGGTAGTTTCATATACCGAAAAAAACACAGCGCAGACGCTTTCCGAAAAGGTTTACACCAACAATATCCTTACATTTTACGCAAGGTACGGAGATATTATTGTAATCCCTTCAATTGCTGTAATTTTATACCTTGTTACAATAAATGTCATTTATTTTCTCAAAAAACTTGCAAAAAATTAAATTTTGAGTTATAATATAGAAGAGACTATCTGAATGGAGGAAAAAATGAAAGACGGCTTTTTAAAAATAGCGGCTGTAACTCCTGATTTAAGAGTTGCAGACTGTGAATATAATTCTCAGCAGATTATAAAGCATATAAAAGAAGCGGATAAAAAAGGTGTTATGCTTTGCACTTTTCCTATGCTTTCAATTACAGGTGCTACCTGTGGTGATCTGTTCTTTCAGAAATCTCTGACAGACAGTGCCATGAATTGTCTTGAAAAGATAATAGAAGAAACAAAAGATTGTCATACTGTATCTGTTGTCGGACTTCCTGTTGCATTTAACGGTTCTCTTTATAACTGTGCGGCTATTTTTCACAGCGGTATGCTTCTTGGGCTGATACCGGAAAAAAACGTTTCGGATACAAGATATTTTTCATCAGGCAGTAATTTTCAATTACCTTTGGATATGAACACTTGCTACGGCACGTGTTATTGCGAAGATACCAATATGTACAACCGGATTTTTTACTGTGAGGATATGCCTGAATTCAATTTTGATGTAAAGGTAGGAAATGATATTTTCAGCAATGAAAAAGCAAATGCAAATATTATTGTAAACATTGCTGCAAACAACGAAATTGTCGGTAATACCGAATATATTGACACAATGATAAAGGCAACGTCGGCAGGTGATTTATGCACATATCTATATGCAAATGCAGGAAATGGTGAATCAACAACCGATTTTGTGTTTGCGGGAAACAGTAAAATTGCCGATAACGGAAAAATTGTAGCTGAACTTGAAAAATATTCAGACGGCATGGTAATTTATGATTGTGATTTACAGAAAATCCAGTCTGAACGTATTCGCAATAATTTCAAATCAAATACAGATGTTACAAGATTATACTTTACTTCTCAGGTATTCGATACCATTCTTACAACAAAAATTTCCCCAAGTCCGTTTATTCCTGAAAATGATGAGGAAAGAAAAAACAGATGTGCTGAAATTTCAATGATACAGGCACAGGGTCTTGCAAAGCGTCTTAAACACACAAACTGCAAGTCTGCTGTAATAGGTCTTTCGGGTGGTCTTGATTCTACCCTTGCACTTATAGTTACAGTGAATGCGTTTAAAATTCTCGGTCTTGATACATCAGGAATTACTGCTGTCACAATGCCATGCTTTGGTACTACTGACAGAACATACAACAACGCATGTGACCTTGCAAAATGCTATGGTGCTGTCTTACGTGAAATAAACATAAAAAAAAGTGTTGCAAAGCATTTTGAAGATATAGGTCATGATATAGATAATCATGATGTAACTTATGAAAATTCACAAGCAAGAGAACGTACACAGATACTCATGGATATTGCAAATCAGTGCAACGGCATGGTTATCGGTACCGGAGATTTATCGGAGCTTGCACTTGGCTGGGCTACCTACAACGGTGACCACATGTCAATGTATGGCGTAAATGCCGATATTCCGAAAACACTTGTACGTCATCTTGTAAGATTTGAAGCCGAAAAGTCTGACGGAAAGCTTAAAGACATACTTCTTGATATCCTTGATACCCCTGTAAGTCCTGAGCTTTTACCGCCTGATGAAAATGGTACAATCTCACAGAAAACGGAAGACCTTGTAGGACCTTATGAACTGCATGACTTCTTCCTTTACTATATTCTGCGTTACGGATTTTCTCCAAAGAAAATTTACAGAATGGCTTTAAACGCCTTTGAAGGCACTTATGACCCTCAGACAGTTTTAAAGTGGGAAAAGACTTTTTACAGAAGATTTTTCACACAGCAGTTCAAGCGTTCATGTCTGCCTGACGGTCCGAAAGTCGGCAGTGTATCACTGTCACCAAGAGGCGATTTTAAAATGCCGAGTGACGCTTGTGCAAATATATGGCTCAGAGAGCTTGAAGAAATATAATTAAAACGGAGGACATAACAATGAACTACAAAGAAAGCTTTATCAAATTTATGGTGGAAAGCGGTGTACTTACATTCGGTGACTTTACCCTCAAAAGTGGCAGAAAAGCACCTTACTTTGTAAACACAGGCAACTACAACACAGGTGCACAGCTTGCAAAGCTTGGTGAATACTACGCTCAGTGCATCAAGGAAAACAATGTTGATGTTGACACACTCTTCGGACCTGCTTACAAGGGTATTCCTCTTGCAACAGCTTGTTCAATCGCACTTTTCAACAAGTACGGCATGGACGTTAACTACGCTTTTGACAGAAAGGAAGCTAAGGACCATGGTGAAGGCGGCGTTATCGTCGGCAGAAAGATGAATGACGGCGAAAAGGTTGCTATCATTGAAGACGTTATTACAGCAGGTACAGCTATCAGAACTGTTCTTCCACTCCTCAAGGAACAAGCTGATGTTGATATAACAGCTCTTATCATTTCTGTTGACAGAATGGAAAAGGGCAAGGGTGAACTTTCTGCTGTACAGGAAGTAAAAAAGGACTTCGGTATTAACGTTTACTCAATCGTTACTATGGAAGATATTATTGACGCAATTAAGAATGATGTTATTCCTGGTAAGGAATATCTTGACAAAATGCTCGAATACAGAGCTACTTACGGTGTTTAATTTCTTGGAGATATTATGCTTAAAAAAATTCTTATTTCAGCTGTATTTACTGTTTCCTGTCTGCTTTCAATGACTGCATGCACAGAAAGCCTTTCGTATTATGAGAAGCTTGATACAGCTATTGACCTCTCGGATAAGATTATGGAACTGTATTCAGAAAATGCAGTTTCACTCGGTGACAGTATTTCCTCTGACAACGTTGCCGACTATTGTGCAGAAGATGAAAAAATGTACAGTATTTTAAACAGCGACAATGAAAGTCATGATTACAAGGTTTATGTAATTGATGATGACAAGACACTTGTTGCTACCAATGTAATTTTCAATGCTGTGGAAGGTTATGTTGTAAGTTTTGATGATGCAAAACTTCCTGAAACCATTGAAGTACCTGAAAATATGGGTTATGACAAAAATGAAATTACCATTATAAACGTAGATGACGTAAATGTTAAAAACAAATATTCAAACGTCTATGCTTTTCGTGGTAGTCTGAAATAACGGTTATACTTGACATTTTCACAAAATTATGTTATCATACCATTATATTAAAATGCGGTGATGGGAATAGTAGCTTTTGAATAAACTTTCAGAGAGTCTTTGGTTGGTGTGAAAAGACAGCTTTTCATAAGTGAATACGCCCCTGAGCAGATTTTCTGAACTAATAGTAGGAATATTCGGGAACGCCCGTTACAGCGTTTAAAGGTCGGAATTATATTCCGATAAACTGAGGTGGTACCACGGTTAATTATCGTCCTCTGATGAACTTATGTTCACTCAGGGGACTTTTTATTTTATTATGAAAGGAATTTTTAAAATGACATTATTTGAAGAACTTCAGAGAAGAGGACTTCTTGCTCAGCTTACAAATGAAACTGAAATCAGAGATCTTATCAACGCAGGTAAGGCTACATTCTACATTGGTTTTGACCCTACTGCCGACTCACTCCACGTAGGTCACTTCATGGCTCTCTGTCTTATGAAGAGACTCCAGATGGCAGGTAACAAGCCTATTGCCCTCATCGGCGGTGGTACAGCCATGATCGGTGACCCTTCAGGTAAAACTGATATGAGAAAGATGATGACCAAAGAAACAATTGCTCACAACGTTGAATGCTTCAAAAAGCAGATGAGCAAGTTTATCGACTTCTCAGACGGCAAGGCTATGGTTGTAAACAATGCTGACTGGCTCCTTGACTTAAACTATGTTGAAGTACTCCGTGAAGTTGGTGCTTGTTTCAGTGTAAACAAGATGCTTTCTTTTGAATGCTACAAGCAGAGAATGGAAAGAGGTCTTACATTCCTCGAATTCAACTACATGATTATGCAGAGCTATGACTTCTACAAGCTCTTCACAGACTACGGCTGTAACATGCAGTTCGGTGGTGATGACCAGTGGGCTAACATGCTTGGTGGTACTGAGCTTATCAGAAAGAAACTCGCCAAGGACGCACATGCTATGACAATCACTCTCCTGCTCAACTCTGAGGGCAAGAAGATGGGTAAAACTGAAAAGGGTGCTGTATGGCTTGACCCTGAAAAGACAAGTCCTTATGAATTCTTCCAGTACTGCAGAAACGTTGCTGACGATGACGTTATAAAGTGTCTCAAGATGCTCACATTTGTTCCTATTGAAGAAATTGAAGAAATGGAACAGAACATGGAAGGCGCTCAGTTCAACAAGGCTAAGGAACTCCTGGCTTACGAACTTACAAAGCTTGTACATGGCGAAGAAGAAGCAGACAAGGCAAGAGAAACCTCACACAACCTCTTCTCAGGCAAGGGTAACAGCGAAGACATGCCACTTACAGAAATCCCTGCATCAGAGCTTGAAAACGACGAAATCGGTATCCTTACACTTCTTGTAAAGACAGGTCTTGCACCTTCAAACGGTGAAGGCAGACGTCTTGTACAGCAGGGTGGTGTATCTGTTAACGATGAAAAGGTAACAGACCCTAAGACTATGATTAACCTTTCTTCAGAAGTAATCATCAAGAAGGGTAAAAAGGTATTCCACAAGGCTATTAAGGCATAATGGGTTTAAAAATCAACAAAAAATATTTAGGGATAGTTTTCATAATCCTGTCGGCTTTCTGCTTTGCGTTAATGAACGTTTTTGTAAGACTGGCAGGAGATGTCCCTACCATACAGAAAAGCTTTTTCCGAAATCTTATTGCAATGATTTTTGCTTTCATAATACTAAGGAAAAATCATATTCCACTCGGCTGGAAGAAGGGCAATCTGAAATTTCATATTATAAGAGCAACCTGCGGAACCCTTGGTATACTGTGTAATTTTTACGCTGTAGATAAGCTTCCGATTTCAGATGCGTCAATGCTGAATAAGATGTCACCTTTCTTTGCAATAATATTTTCGCTGATTTTCCTCAGTGAAAAGGTTACGTTGTTTCAGTCGGGAATTGTAGTAACTGCGTTTGTGGGAAGTCTTTTTATAATAAAGCCTTCCTTTACAAGCCTTGAATTTCTCCCAGCCCTTATCGGACTTCTTGGCGGCATGGGAGCAGGGGCTGCATATACAACGGTACGTCATCTCGGACAGAAAGGCGAAAAAGGTCCGTTTATTGTATTCTTTTTCTCAACCTTTTCATGCGTTGTCACACTTCCCTATCTTATATTCAACTTTCAGCCTATGTCGGCAAAACAGCTTTTATTTTTACTGTTTGCAGGACTTGCCGCATCGGGCGGACAGTTTGCAATAACAGCAGCCTACAGACATTCTCCTGCAAAGGAAATCTCTGTTTATGACTACTCACAGATTGTATTCTCAGCAATTTTAGGTCTGATAATATTCGGACAGATACCTGATAAATACAGCTTTCTGGGATATTTTATAATCATCTCCTCTGCTGTAATAATGTTTATCCATAACAAAAAGAAAACCTGAGCTTTACGCTCAGGTTTTTAGTTTATCATTTTTTACTTTGCAGTTGCAAGATAATTTGCAATTGCCGCAGCATCACGAACATTTACAACACCGTCACTATTAAAGTCAGCAGTTTCTGCAAGTTCATCATTTGTTCCAGCTGCAAGTGCTGAAGCAATAAATGCACAGTCACGTACATTGATAATTGTATCGCCGTTTGCATCACCTTCAGGCTGCTGCTCGCTTGTATTCGGCAGAGTTGTTGTAACTGCAGTAGTTGTTGTAACCGGAATTGTAATTCTGCCTGTTATAACAGTTGTCTGTGAAGGAATTGTTGTTACAACCGGTTCTGTATACTCAGGATCTTCAACCAATGCTTTAAAATTATAACCCCATTTTTCAGCATAAGCCTGTGCTGTTGAATTTTCATATCCATAGATAGTACCGTTATAATCAAATCCACCGAACCAGTCTTCCATAATATCAATTGAACCTGAATTTGAAATTGTTGCTTCACCATCATATATCTTACAATCAGGATTAAGTATTGTTATACTTTCAAGATTCGGGCAAACTGCAAAAGCACGATGTCTGATTTTCTCAACAGTTTCAGGTACAATAATATTATTAATTGCTGTTCCACAGAATACAAAATCTTCAAGGGAAGTGATTGATGATGGTATATTTACTTCCGCAAGGTTTGTGCAATATCCAAACGCATTCCTCTCAATTGTCCTGACACTCTCAGGAATTTTAACACCTGTTATTGCAGTACATGAATTAAATGCAGACTTTGAAATTTTTATTACGCCATCAGGAATTTTAATGTTTCCTTCACAGTTCTTTCCGTCAATCACAACATTATTTATGATAACAAGAGGATTTTCTGCTCTTTTAGCTTCAAGCCATGCTGTTTCGTAAAAATCAGATACATTAAAATTCACAAGACTTTCAGGTATTACTATTTCAGAAAGATTTGTACATTTCTCAAAAACACTACCCTTTAAAACAGTAAGACCATCAGGTAAAATTATACTTTCAAGTGCTGTACACTCACTAAATACATCAAAGCCTATTTCAGTAATCCCTTCAGGAATTTCAACATTTTTTAGTGAAGAACATCTGTAAAATACCTGTGATTCAATTGTTTTAAGTCCTTTTCCGAACTTGACGTCAGTTAATGATGTACATTTGCTGAAAGCATATGCACCAACTTCAGTTACACTATCAGGTATAACCACAGATTCAAGTGCTGTACATTCTGCAAATGCATAAGGGCTTATTGTTTTCACCGTTTCAGGAATTGTAACGCCGGTAAGTAAAGTATTTCCCTGGAAAGCAGATGGATTAATTATTGTCACTCCATCAGGAATTACAACATCATCACTGCATTTTTTACCATCTATCAAAATTCCGTTAACAATAACAAATGGATTTTCTGTTGACTGATTTTCAACCCATAATGTATCAGAAAAAGCATTTCCGGCAATCTTTGTAACAGATTCAGGAATTGTAATATCTGCAAGAACTGCACAATCCATAAATGCCATCGCACCTATGCTTGTAACTCCGTCAGGAATTACAATGCTTTCAAGAGAAATGCAGTACCAGAATGTCTCGTCTTCAATAGTTTTGATACCATCAGGAATTTTCACTTCTTTAAGTGCCGTACAACTTGAAAAAGCGCCTTTTGAAATGCTTTTAACAGTATCAGGAATAACTATATTTTCAAGTTCAAAACAGCCTGAAAACGTATCTTTCTCAATTGATGTAACACCATCAGGAATTACAACATTCTTTATTTTTTCACACTTATAGAATGCGCCCGCACCTATACTCTTTACGCAACTTGGAATATCGGCTGTTTTGATATTTCCACAATTTCTGAAAGTGTTATCCTCAATAGCAGTAATGCCAACAGGAATATGTATTTCTGGTACTCGTTCACATCCTGAAAAAGCAGATTTACCAATTTTTGTTACAGTGTCAGGAATATTGATTTCCCAAAGGAGAGGTAAATTTGCAAATGCTCCATCGCATATTTCTTCAACACCATCTTCGATTGTAATGTATTTAAGAATATCACATGAAGAAAATGCTGAGCTGCCGATTATTTTTACATTTGATTTAATATGAACCGTTCTGACAAGCTCGTTGCCTCTGAAAGCATAATCACCAATTTTTGTAACGTTATCAGGTATTGTAATTTCACCCTCACAAAGTGAAGCGTCTATCAGAACACCATTTACAACAACAAACTGATTTTCAGCTTTTTTTGCTTCAAGCCAAGGTGTTTCGGCAAACGCACTACTGCCCATATCTGTAAGCCCTTCAGGAATTGTAATTTCTGAAAGCATATCGCATGAACTAAAAGCACCGTCACCAACAACTGTAACACTTCCAGGGATTATCACAGATGTAAGATCAGTATCTCTAAAAGCACTACTGCCAATGTAGGTTATTCCTTCAGGCAAGGATACTCTGCCGAGATTGTCACAATACTCAAAAGCTCCATCTCCGATACCTTTAACGGCAAGTCCGTTAATTTCAGACGGAATGTCAATTTTCACAGTATCATTTGTACAATGTGAAATTTCAACATAATCGTATGTGCCATTATCGTCTTCATCAATCTTCGTATAGTAAAGATTGTCACCGTACATTTCCATTTCCGGAGTTATCAACGATTCATACAACGCATCAACACTCGGTACACATACACTTGCAGCAGACATTACAGCTGCCGTTGCAATTGACAATAATTTTTTTGTAAGTTTCATAAGCGTTCCTCCTTTAAAATTTATGAATGTTTTGGGTTATTAAGGGAAACTTTCCCCTTCTATTATGTTAGACGTAACAAAATGCAAATTATCGCACCAAAAAGCATTTATTTTTATTTTTTAACAATAATTTTGTAACATTTCACAAATCAAGAAGCGTTAAATTGTAGGATATCACTTGTTATCTGTACTGATAAAGCGCAACATTTTCGAAACCGTCAAGAAGGTCATCAAGACGCTTGAACGCTGCAACCGTACCTCTTGCAACACAGCCTGTAGGGTCATTTGCAATATTGCACTTAACTCCGAGGGTACGATTGATAAGTTTATCAAGTCCGCCAAGCATAGCACCGCCGCCTGTCAGGATAATTCCGTTTTCGTAAATATCACCAACAAGTTCAGGAGGTGTATCTTCAAGAAGTGCTCTTATTGAATCTACAATTTCAAAAACATCATCTTCAATAGCGTCAAAAACTTCCATTTCACTTATATTAATCATTTCAGGAAGTCCTTTTACAAGATTACGACCGCCCACTGCCATTCTGATATCATCATTCGGGTCGTAAAGATTTGTAAGCTCTTTCTTAATCATTTCAGCTGTACGATCACCAATCAGAACCTTATGACGCTTCTGTATGTATCTTATAATAGCCGCATCAAGCATATTCCCCGCTGTTTTAATTGAACGTGATGTAACAACACCATTCATAGAAACTACAGCTACATCTGTTGTGCCGCCTCCGATATCAACAACAAGATGTCCTCTTGCCTTTGACATGTTAACGCCTGCTCCCAGCATAGCCGCAATCGGTTCCTGAATAAGATAAACCCTTCTTGAACCTGCATTCATGGCAGCTTCAACTACAGCACGGCTTTCTACGTCAGTAATGAATGATGGAACACATATTACTATTCTCGGCTTTAAAAGACGATAGCCAGTTGCCTTTCTTACAAATTCACGTATAAGGCACTGAGTCATTTCATCATTTGAAATAACACCACACTCAAGAGGTCTTATAACATCAATATACTCAGGTGCTTTACCAATCATTCTGTAGGCTTTTTTGCCCACTGCTACTATTTTATTTGTACGCTTGTTAATTGCAATAACCGATGGCTCACTGAGTACAACACCTCTGCCTGTTACCGCAATTACAATATTTGCTGTCCCTAAATCTATTCCAATGTCCAATGCCATATTCTATCATTCCTTTTTATATTTTTTTATTGTTCCTGCTGCTGCGTAAACGCATTCAGCATTCATATTTATCAAAAGCTCTGCACATCTGTTCATTGTACTTCCTGTTGTGAGAACATCGTCACACAGGATAATTTTCTTACCTGTAAGGTCGGTTTCCTTTGAATAGAATACAGAAACATTCATTTGTCTTTCTTTCAGACCAAGTGTATGCTGAGCCTGGGATTCATGTTTTAAAAGTACATTTTTAAGAAGCGGTATCCCTGTTCTTGAAGATATTTCCCTGGCAATCACCTCTGCCTGATTGTACCCTCTTGTTCTTAATTTCTGCTTTGACATGGGGACAGGCATTATAAAATCTGCATTTTTCAACAAATTGTCCGAAATAATTTCTTCCGAAAGTATTTCAGCCAGGTGAAAACCAAAATTATGACTTTCTCCTTTGAGTGAAATAATTCCTTTTTTAGCTGTTTCCTCATAATAATAGCATGATACCATACGGCTGTAATGTAGATTTTCATGAGTTTCACAGTAATTTTTCCCGCATACTTCACAAATATTTGTTTTGTCAACAATATTGTCACTTAGCTTTGCAAAACATTCATCACAAACAAAACTGTCATATGTAATAAAGCTGCTGCAAATCGGACACCTGTTCGGGAAAAGCAAGTCCAACAGAAAAAGCTTGATTTTATTCACGTTCTCTCATCTCGTCCCTCAGCATAGCGGTAAGACAGGTGTACCTGTTTGTACGCTTGTTATTAACAACCATTTTGTTTATAACTTCTTCACAACCTACTATTATAAGCAGTTTTTTTGCTCTTGTTACAGCAGTATAAAGGAGATTACGGTAATACAGCTTGTCAAAGCCTCCAAGCAGCGGCATTATCACCGCCTCAAACTCACTTCCCTGACTTTTATGTACTGTAATTGCATAAGCCAGCTCAAGCTGCTCAGCCATATCAAAAGTATAAGCAGCCGTTCTGCCGTCAAAATCAATTACAATTTCCATTCTCTGCCTGTTGATACTTAGTATCTTTCCGATATCCCCGTTATAGATGCCCGCTCCCTGTTCTCCCTCCTTTGACCACAGTATATCATAATTGTTTTTTGTCTGCATTATTTTATCTCCCTCACGGAAGGTATATACTGCATTTTTTATCTCCTTTTTCATGGTATGGGGAGGATTAAGCTGATTCTGAAGAACTTTGTTAAGCTCAATTATTCCCGTAACACCCTTTCTCGAAGGTGAAATAACCTGAATATCATCAAGAGGAGAATATTTATAGGCTTTCGGCAATCGGGTTTTGACAAGGTCTGAGATAAGTCCTATTGCCGCTTCGGGCTGTAAACGTTTAAAAAAGAAAAAGTCATTATTTTTCTGCGTAATATCAGGAAATTCGCCGTTTACAATTCTGTGAGCATTCATAACAATACAGCTTTCCTGTGCCTGACGGAAAATTTCCTTAAGCTCAATAACAGGCAGACACTTACTTTCAATCAGGCTTTTCAGCAGATTTCCTGCTCCCACCGACGGAAGCTGGTCGCTGTCACCTACCATTATAAGACGGCAGTTAAGCTTTAACGAACGCAGCAGGCTTTCAAACACAAGTATGTCAACCATTGACATTTCGTCAATAACAAGAACATCACAGTCAAGAGGATCATTTTCATTATGCTTGAACACAAGCCGCCCTCCTGCATCGTAAGTAACCTCAAGAAGACGATGTATCGTCTTTGCTTCCCTGCCTGTAAGGTCGGAAATTCGCTTTGCCGCACGTCCTGTCGGTGCAGCAAGCATTACCGTTTCACCCTTTTTCTCATAAAGTGAAATTATCGCATTGAGCGTAGTTGTTTTACCAGTTCCGGGTCCACCGGTCATTATCATAATACCACGCGAAAGTGCAGTGGTAATTGCCTTTCGCTGAAGTGTTTCATAATGAATGGAATTCTGTTCTTCTTCTATATCAATAAGCTTTTCATAATCATAGTCATCAGGACTTGAAAAAGCCTGCATTACGCTCATTCTGCCTGCAATATAAATTTCAGCGGTATAATAATCATCAAGATAAATAAAGCCTCTGTCATTTTTTATATATTCATGAATTTTTTCTTCGTCAATCATTTCATTGTAAACATCATAAAAATCAGATTCTGTAATCTGCAGATATTTACATGCAAGCTTTTCAAATACATCAATTGGCAGACATGAATGACCTTCATTTGCATTTTCTGAAAGAATATAAGTAAATCCAGCTTCTATTCTGTTATGCGAATCCGGCGGAATTTCCATTTCCTTTGCTACCATTTCTGCCTTTTTAAATGAAAGACCAACATTTACAGAACACAGACAATAAGGATTCTGCTTTATAAGCTCTACCGCCTGATGTCCCCATTGTTGATATGCTTTCATGGCAATACTTGATTTAAGACCATATTTTGAAAGAAATACCATAAGATGCCGCAGGTTGAATATCTTCTTTACCTCTTCGGAAATACTCTCACACTTTTTAGGTGAAATACCACGTATTTCAAGAAGCTTTGACGGATCTTTTTCCATAATTTCAAGTGTTTTTTCACCAAAAACATCAACAATTTTTTTAGCAAGTGCAGGACCTATTCCTTTTATTGCACCTGACGAAAGATATTTGCATATATTTATGGATGTACTCGGCAGCTTTCTTTCACAGTATTCAACGCTGAACTGCGCACCGAACTTCGGGTGATTTATATATTTACCCTCCATATGAAGAACTTCACCCGCTTCGACTTCGCCAAGTTCTCCTACAGCAGTAATAAGCTCTCCGCCCGATTCAACATCCAGAACAGTGTAACCGTTTGACTCATTACGATATATAACGGTTTCAACCGTACCTTCAAGCTTTAAAAGCTGTTCTTCCATTTACCATTTACCTTCCGTCATTACTGATTTTATACATATATAATGTAACTATTTTATTATATCATTTATTCTGTTTTTTTTCAACCCTAAATTATACCTCTTTCCCTTTTTTAAGACTGAAAAGTATTTCATTCGTCTTATCAGGAGTGCAGAAAAGAAAATAATTGTATCTTTCACAGTGCAAACGGCATATTTCACGCTGTCCCCTGTTCATTCCACCGTCAATTATCAGAATTTTTGTGCCTGAGTATTCACATTCGCTTCCAAGTGATTCTGTTATCTGCATAAGAGTTTCCTGTACACTGTCGTTTTCATCAAGAACAAATGTACATACCGACTGCAACCCATAAAACATTCCCGTTCCAAAAATTTTCATCATAACAATTACAGCAGAAGCAAACAAAACAACCAACACAACTACAACAAAAATTATCAATACTAAATTCATAAAAGCCCTCCATATAATTATTTTCATGATATATTTTATGCAATAAGCTGTAAAATTGACAACAAGTTACGCCTTTTTTTACTAAAAAGTAAAATATAAAATTTTTTTATTGACACATGATTTTTAATGTGTTAAAATATGGATTGTAAAATTTTTTTAATTTAAAAGGAGAAAGTTATGAAAAAGACATTTTCAAAGTTTTTTGCTACAGCAGCTGCTGTATCAATGCTCGCTTCTGTTTCTGCTGTTGTAAACGCTGACGAAGCAGCAGTTGAATTCGAAACAGAAAAGTGCGAACACGGTGTTGTTGTTACAGGTGTTAAGAACGGTGACGAAATCAACGAAATCGTTATTCCTAGTGATATCAATGGTGAAGCAGTTGTAGGTGTTGCAGACTTCGCTTTTGCTGACCTCGACAAGCTTTCAAAAATCTGGGTTGCTCCATCACTCACACTTGAACACACAGGAAACGCTGCATTTGTTACAAAGTCAGCTCTCTGGGATTACCTTCAGGATGAAATCGGTGCAGAAGCAACTAAGGATGAAGTTATTACATACGTTGCAAACCAGGTATATGGCGAAAAGGAATGGACAGCTGAAGAATTAGCTGAAGTTGAAGCTAAAATCAACGCTAAGGCTGCACTTGCAGGTGTTACATTTACAGAAGATATGTCTGCAGATGAAGTTGTTGAAGCTATCGCAGTAATGCTCCAGAATGAAGAAGCTATGAACCTCGCAGATACAACAAAAGATATGCTCGCTATCTGGGAAACAACTGTAACATATGACTGCATGACTGTAGTTGTATTAAAGGGCACAGAAATGGACGAATACTTTACAAACAAGGAAGAAAACCTTGGCATGATCGTTGAAGTTAATGGCACAATTTCTGCTGCCGGCGATGCAAATAAGGATGGTACTATCAACGTTCGTGACGCTGCTGCTATTGCTGCTGCTCTTGCTAATGGTAAGGTTGACGAGCTCCCTGGTAACGGCGACTACAATGGTGATGATGTTGTAAACGTTCGTGACGCTGCTGCTATTGCTGCTGCTCTTGCTAACGGTACACTCTAATAATAATTATCTATATAAAAAGGTGTGGGTTTATCCCGCACCTTTTTCTTTATATACATTCAAAAAATCAAAATAATTAGCAATATATGCTTGACAAATTTGTTATAATATGTTATTATTAACATTATTATGTAAATAACACACAGATATTCATATTGGAGGAAGAAAAAATGAAAAAGACATTTTCAAAGTTTTTAGCTACAGCTGCTGCTGTATCAATGCTCGCTTCTGTTTCTACAGTTGTTAATGCTGATGTATCATTCACAACAACAGAATGCGAACACGGTGTTATCATTACTGGTACAAACGTTGCAAATGGTGACGAACTCGAAGAAATCTTAATTCCGGATGAAATTGACGGTAAGACAGTTGTTGGTGTTTCTGACTTTGCATTCGCAGACCTTGATAACTTAACAGAAATCTGGGCTGGTCATACACTTACTCTCGAACACACAGGAAACGCTGCATTTGTTACAAAGAATTCTCTCAAGGATTATCTTGAAACAGTAATCGGTACAGATGCAACTAAGGACGAAGTTGTTACATACATTGCAAATGAAGTATACGGCGAAAAGGAATGGTCAGCTGAAGAATTAGCTGAAGTTGAAGCTAAAATCAATGCTAAGGCTGCACTCGCAGGTGTTACATTTACAGAAGATATGAGTGAAGATGAAGTTGTTGAAGCTATTGTTGTAATGCTTAAGAATGAAGAAGCTATGAATCTTACAGATGCAACAACAGACAAACTTGCTGTTTGGGAAACAACTGTTACATATAACAACACAACTCTTGTTGTTTTAAGAGGCACAGAAATGGATGAATATTTTGCAGCTAAAGAAGAAACTCTTGGTATGACTGTTGAAATAAATGGTGTAATGTATGAAGCAGGCGACGTAAACAGAGACGGTAAAATAAACGTTCGTGACGCTGCTGCTATTGCTGCTGCTATTGCTAACGGTACTGTAAATGATCTTGCTGGTAACGGTGACTTCAACGGTGGTTTCCTCTTCGGGAATGGTAACGGTGAGTTTGCCGTCTGCATAAACGATAGCAGCGTTGTTGGAAGCCCAAGCAAGGGTAACGGTGTTGAATGCCTTACCAGCAAGTGCAACTTCGATAACCTTGTTTGCGGAGATGGATTCTTCAAGGGTAACTTCGTCAAGAGTAGCGTCTACCTTATCTTCA
>JAZQZW010000085.1:0-16179 GCA_045634285.1 Oscillospiraceae bacterium | reverse complement strand
CAGCATGTGCTTCAGGTACACATGCTATCGGTGAAGCATTCAGAAAAATCAAGGACGGCTATCTTACAGCAGCTGTATGTGGCGGTTCTGAAAGTGCAGTTACAAAGTTTGTACTTGGCGGTTTTGCTACAATGCATGCTCTTACAAAGTCGGAAGACCCTATGGACGCCTCAAGACCATTTGACAAGAACAGAGATGGTTTTGTACTTGGTGAGGGTGCAGGTGTCCTTGTTCTTGAAGAATATGAACATGCAAAGGCAAGAGGTGCCAAGATTTATGCAGAGCTTGCAGGTTACGGTGCTTCTGGTGACGGCTATCATATCACTTCTCCTGATCCGGAGGGTGAAGCAGCAGCTCATGCTATGGCTTACTCAATCAAGGAAGCAGGACTTCAGCCATCTGACATTACATATATCAATGCTCATGGTACATCAACAGGTCTTAACGACAAGTATGAAACAAAGGCTGTAAAGAAGGCTTTGGGAGATGCTGCAAATAGCGTAAAAATCAACTCAACAAAGTCAATGATTGGCCACCTTTTAGGTGCGGCAGGCGGTGTTGAAGCAGTTGTTACAGCACTTTCTGTAAAGAATGACCTTATTCATCAGACAATCAATTACAAGACACCTGATGAAGAATGTGACCTTGATTACTGTGTAAACGGAAATGTTGAAATGCCTGTAAATGCGGCACTTTCAAATTCACTCGGATTTGGCGGACACAACGCTACAATCTGTATGAAGAAGATAACAGACTAAAAGGAGAACAGAAAATGAGTGAAAAGGTAATAGCTTGTAATCTTACACTTGAAGATATCAACGGACTCGCTGATAAGGTAAACAACGGTAGTCTTTCAAAGATTAAAATTGTAAACGGTAACAGCGAAATCATCATTGAGAAGGAAACAAAGGCAGTTCAGATGCCTGCTATGCCGCCTGTAATGAACATGGTTTCACAGGCTGCAGCTGCAGGTACAGCAGAACCTGTTGCCGAAGCTTCAAATGAAACAGCACTTCCAAGCGGTAACGTTGTAAAGGCACCTATCGTAGGTACTTTCTATGCTGCTCCCGCACCTGACAAGGCTCCGTTTGTAACAGTTGGCCAGCAGGTTAAGAAGGGTGACGTTATCATGATTATCGAATCAATGAAGCTCATGAATGAAGTAACAAGCGAATTTGACGGTACAGTTAAGGAAATCCTCGTAGAAAACGGAAATCCTGTCGAATTTGACCAGCCTGTAATGATTATTGAATAAACTGAAAATGGAGACTTGCAAAAATGGCTGAAATAGTATACAATAAAGAACAGATAAAAGAAATTATTCCGCATCGTGATCCGTTTCTTCTTATTGATGAAGTAAATGAAATCGAAGTGGGTAAAAGAGTAGTTGCAACAAAGTACATAAAGGAAGATGATTTCTGGTTCAAGGGACATTTCCCTGAACACCCTGTAACACCTGGTGTACTTATGGTTGAAATGCTTGCACAGGCAGGCTGCGTGGCAATGCTTGCACTCCCTGAAAACAAGGGAAAGCTTGGATTCTTTGCCGGAATTGACAAAGTAAAGTTCAAGCGTCAGGTTGTACCTGGTGATACTTTAAAGCTTGAGGTTGAAATTATCAAGGTTAAAGGTCCTATCGGTGTTGGTAAGGGTATTGCAACAGTAGACGGACAGAAAGCCGTTGTTGCAGAAATTACTTTTGCTATTAAGTAAATTTTATAGTCTGTGCATATTCGTTACAGGATATGCACAGAGTTAAACTTTGAAAATAATACCGCTCATGCGGTTTTGTATAAACTTTTGGAACAAATTTTTATATCTGAAAGAGAGTAAACAATATGTTTAATAAGGTATTAATCGCTAACAGAGGCGAAATTGCCGTAAGAATAATAAGGGCATGCAGAGAACTTGGCATACGCTGTGTTGCAGTTTATTCAACTGCCGATAAAAACGCACTTCATGCCCAGATTGCCGATGAGGCTGTATGTATAGGCCCTGCCGATACAAAGGACAGCTATCTTAATATGAAAGCTATCCTCTCAGCATGTGAAATAACAGGCTGTGACGCTGTTCACCCTGGTTTTGGTTTCCTTTCCGAAAATGCCCATTTTGCCGATATGTGCAGAAAGTGTGGGATTGAGTTTATCGGTCCGACACCAGAATCTATTGAAATGCTTGGTGATAAGGCAACAGCCAAGGAAACTATGAAAAAAGCGGGAGTTCCTGTAATTCCAGGTTCTGAAGGTGCTGTACATTCTGTTGAAGAAGCAAGAGAAGCGGCTGAAAAAATTGGATATCCGCTTCTTATCAAGGCATCAGCAGGCGGCGGCGGTCGTGGTATCAGACTGGTTGAAAGCAAGGATCAGCTTGATTCACAGATTGAAATTGCAAGACAGGAAGCCAAAAACTTCTTTGGTGATGATGCAGTTTATATGGAACGCTTTGTACAGAACCCACGCCATGTTGAAATACAGATTCTTGCCGACAAGCATGGCAATGTAATTCATCTTGGTGAACGTGACTGCAGTATGCAGAGACGTAATCAGAAGGTTCTGGAAGAAAGCCCAAGCCCTGTTATGACAGATGAGCTTCGTGCAAAAATGGGTGAAGCAGCTGTTAAGGCGGCTAAGGCATGTGGTTATCACAATGCAGGAACAATAGAATTTCTTGTGGAAAACAACAAGGATTTTTATTTTATGGAAATGAATACACGTATTCAGGTAGAACACCCTGTAACTGAATTTGTAACAGGTGTTGACCTTGTAAAGGCACAGATTAAGATTGCGGCAGGTCAGGAACTTGAATACAAGCAGGAAGATATAGAAATCAAGGGTCATGCCATCGAATGCCGTATCAATGCTGAAAATCCAAAGCTTGGATTCAGACCGTCACCTGGTAAGATTCTGGCCCTTCATACTCCTGGTGGTCCTGGCATCCGTATTGACAGTGCCGCATATCAGGGATATACAATTTCACCTTATTATGACTCAATGATTTCAAAGCTTATCGTATATGCTCCTACAAGAGATGAAGCTATCATGAAAATGAAGTGGGCTTTATCAGAATTTATTGTTGAGGGCATTGATACAAACATTGATTTTCAGCTTGCACTTGTGAAGAATGAAACATTCCACAGTGGTCAGTATAACAACAGATTTCTTGAAACATTTGAATTTGAATAAACTTCCGACAAGAAAGGCGGTGTAAACCGAAATGCTGGAGGATCTTTTTAAGGTTGTTACCACAAGATTTAATGGTGACAGTAATGACAGTAAAAACAGTCCGTCAAGTAAAATTCCTGATGATATGCTTTTTAAATGTCCGAGATGCCGTAATGTAATCTTTAAGGACGATTACAAGGCAGTTAATATGGTTTGTCAGAGCTGTGGCTATCATGGCAGACTTACAGCTATGGAAAGAATTGCGATTACTGTTGACAGAGGAAGCTTTAAGGAACTTGACAAGAACATGACAAGTAAAAATCCTATTGATTTCCCTGATTATGACGAAAAACAGCAGACACTCAGAGATAAGACAGGTCTTAAAGACGCTATAATTACAGGTGAAGCGTTAATTCGTGGAATTCCTGTTGTTATCGGTGTTATGGACACAAGATATATGATGGCTTCAATGGGAAGCGTTGTAGGTGAAAAGATTACACGTGCCATTGAAACTGCTACAAAGAAAAAGAAACCAATTATTCTGTTTACAGCTTCAGGCGGTGCAAGAATGCAGGAAGGTATCGTATCTCTTATGCAGATGGCGAAGACTTCAGGAGCAGTTGCTAAACACGCAGAAGCAGGACAGCTTTATATTACCGTTCTTACAGACCCTACAACAGGTGGTGTTACAGCATCATTTGCGTCACTTGGCGATATTATTATTGCCGAACCTAAGGCACTTGTTGGATTTGCAGGAAGACGTGTAATTGAAGGTACAATCAAGCAGAGACTTCCTGATGATTTCCAGCTTGCTGAATTTTTGCAGGAAAAAGGCTTTGTTGATATGATTGTTGAACGAAAGAAAATGAGAAGTGTTCTTTCACATGTAATGAAGCTTCATGGCTATAAAAAGGAGGACGACTGATTATGAGTGAACTGACAGCATGGGAGCGTCAGCTTCTTATACGTGAAAAGGATCGTCCGACAGTAAACGATTATATTCCACTTATTTTTGATGAGTTTTACGAAATGCATGGTGACAGACTTTACGGTGATGACGCTGCTATTTTAGGTGGTATCGCACGTATTGACAATATACCTGTAACTGTTCTTGCCGAAGTTAAGGGCAGGGATTTAAACGAAAACAAGAAGACAAACTTTGCCATGCCTCACCCTGAGGGTTACAGAAAGGCTCTCAGACTTGCAAAACAGGCTGAAAAATTCCATAGACCTGTAATATGCTTTATTGATACTCCGGGTGCTTTCTGTGGTATCGAAGCAGAGGAAAGAGGACAGGGCGAAGCTATTGCAAAAAATCTTGCTGAATTTATGCGTCTGAAAACACCTGTTGTATCGGTTGTACTTGGTGAAGGCGGAAGCGGCGGTGCTCTTGCACTTGGCGTATGTGATGAACTTGCTATGCTTGAAAACGCTCTTTATTCTGTAATTTCTCCAAGAGGCTGTGCAAGTATTCTCTGGAAGGATGCTACAAAGGAACACGAAGCATGCGAAATGCTCCGTATAACAGCGGAAGACATGGTGCAACTTGGTGTTGCCGAAGATATAATTGAAGAGCCAAATGGTAAGGCTCAGCATGACGTGTACAAAATGGCCGAAAATATCAAGTCATTTTTGGTGAAATCTCTGAGAAGAAATTTACGAAAAGATATTGACATTTTGCTCGAACAAAGGTACACTAAGTTTAGAAAGATCGGAGAGTTTTCCGAACAGTAATTTTAATGCTTATGAAGGTACAACACCTTTATATAGAAATAACAATGGAGGTAATACAAAATGGTATTAGAAAAGCTTAAAAGCATCGTAGCTGATCAGCTCGACGTTGAAGAAGATGCAGTAGTTCTTGACGCAAGCATCACAGAAGATCTTGGTGCGGATTCACTTGACGTTGTAGATTTAGTTATGTCAATCGAAGAAGAATTTGACATCGAAATCCCTGATGAAGCTGTTGAAGATATCAAGACAATTGGTGATATTGTTAAGTACATCGAAAACAATCAGTAATTATTGATAACTTACGGATATTGCTTTATAATGAATAAAAAGGTTCTCTTTGCTTAAGGAGAACCTTTTTTATATTCCAAAAATGTATAAAACACATCTTTTTTGATTGGTTTTGTGTTAAATTGTGGAAAATCAATTCAACACTGTTTTCAACATCATGTTGAAAGTGATGTTGAATTGATTGGGAATAAAGTTAATAAAACTATGGAATACTAAGGAAAATCACGCAGATAAACGATTTATATGTAGTTTGAAAAGTTGAAAAGGATCAGTGGTTTTCCACACTTTAAACAGAGTTTTCAACATTTCATGTTTAAAAAGCGGTTGAAACAGTTGAAAAGAGCTTTAAAAGAACAAATAAGACTAAAATTTATGGATAAAACCACGTTTTCGGGAAAAAATAGATTTGTATTGCAAAGCAAAGCAGTGCAGATTTAATGAAAGGACTAAATAATCATGATTAAAAAAATTCCATTATTTTTAAGTATGGCACTTATCTGCTGTTCGTTTACAGCATGCGGCAGTGATGGTGATACTGTCAGCTCACATGCCGATGAGGGTAATCGTGTAACAGAAAATACTGACGGCTTTCATGATGAAGAAAAGAACACAACAGATTCACAGAATGTTGTTGAGGAAATTGTTACAGACGCAGGAAATGCCGTTGACGACCTTGTTTCAGAGGGTGAGGAAATCATTACCGACATTGGCGGTGCAGTTGAAGATATGGTTGATGGTACAGGTACATCAACAACAGAAACAACAAGATAAAGAAGCCCGACTGAAAAGTCGGACTTCTTTACATAAAAAGTAAAATATGATATAATATTATTGAAACAAGTCAAAACAGAGGTAATATTATGGACAGAAAATCAAGAATAGCTTATCTGATGGTAACAACAGTTGTATTTATTTCAGCTTTTATAATTTACGGACTTATAAGCAGCATTCAGCCAACTGTTGCCAACAGTGAAGTAAAAACATTCTTATTGTTTGGTTGCTTAGGCGGATTGGGTTTCAGCATGTTTTTGTCAATGATAATATTAGCGGTAAGATTTTTTTTAAAGAAAAGTCTGAAATTTAAAATTATTGCAGCATTTTTATGGCCTGTAACATTAGGCTGTATATTTTATGTGGGAGTTTTAAGTTACATACCATATCAAATTTACAATATTGCAAAAATAATCAAAGATAAATAAAGGCTTCTGAGGAGAAGCCTTTTATCATTGATAAATCAAAACTGCCTTGCAATATAATAGATGATACCATAAACTACGCTTGCGGCAGTACCATAAAGAATAACAGGGCCTGCAATAGTAAAAATCTTTGCACCTACGCCAAGAATAAAGCCCTCTGATTTGGCTTCAAGAGCAGAGGAGGAGATGGAGTTTGCAAAGCCTGTTATAGGTACTAAAGTTCCTGCACCGGCATGTTTTGCAAGTTTTTCGTAAAGTCCCAGACCTGTCAGCAAAGCACTCAGTACGACAAGGCATATTGAACACCATGTAGTCGCATTTTCTTCGCTTACACCAAAGTGGATAAAGATATTTTTTATAGCTTGCCCTAAAGTACATATCAGACCACCGATAACAAAGGCACATGGTATATTTTTCCATGACTTTGTTGGAGGCGACGCTTTTTTGCTCATTTGTGCATATTCCTTTTTTGATACCATTTTTTCACTTCCTTTCGCTGTTATTATTTGAATAATGAAGAAGTTTATGCAATAGTAAAAGCCCGAAAGTTTTTCTTTCGGGCTTTTGATATATTGCTTTGAGGTTTTTTGTTAATTGTTATTCATATAAGCTGAAACTTCAAGTCTTAGTCCTGTATTTTCTATTTCAATATAGTCTACATCTTCGGGATTTAGTGGCTTATCAAAGTAGTAAGCTTCGGTATAAATTCCGTCACCGTTTGTGTCTATTCCGTTTCCAAACAGAATTTTTTCAGATTTTGTTTTATCTTTCATGTGAATTGTCATAGTGTCCTGTAAAGTGTTTGAAGTTAATGCAATTATAAGTTTTTCATGGTCCATTTTAATACTGTCAAGTAAAATCATATCGTCTGTTTCAAAGATATTTATTTTTTCTGCATAAATTTCTGTCATACCTGTTGTGTCGGGTTCGGTTGCTTCTGTAACATTTTCATATTTTTCTTTCACATATTCTGCAACTTCAAATCGAACTCCTGCATTTTCTATCTCGATGAACAATATATCCTCGGGGTTATATTCATTTCTTAATTTATGGATTTCGGTATAAATTCCGTCACCGTCTGCATCTGTACCGTTTCCGAATGGAATAAGTTCAGTTTGGTTGTCTTTCGTTATAATTGTCATAGTATCCTGAATAGCATTAGAGGTTAAGGCAATTGCAATATTTTCATTGTCTATTTTAATGCTTTTAAGTCTAACTATATCTTCTGTTTCTGTTGTTGGAATGTAGGATGAACCGGCATAAATTTCTGTCATACCTGTTGTATCAGGTTCGGTTGCTTCTGTGACATTTCCATATTTTTCAGCATATTTATCCTCAACGGAAATTTCTGTATCGTTAAGCTTAATTGATTTTACATTTGAAAGGTCGATTGGTTTGCCGAGTGCATAAGAAGTTGTATACTGTCCGCTGAATGCTACAGCACCACCGTGTCCAAAATCGATGGCATCATAAACACTACCATCCTTCATAATAAGACTTACATTTACATCATCGTAACTTGTCTCAAAGCTTGCATAAACAAGAATGCTTATCGGAGATATTTTTATGTTATCAATTCTGTAATATCTTGTATCGGTATAAAGCCTGAACGGTTCATCCAATACCTCAATCGATTCAGCATAAACGTCAGATTTAAGCGGGATAGTCCAATTACCCTCAAGAATTAAATCACCATCTTCAGCTTTTTCACCCCAACTGTACATAGCACCTAATGTAATTTCATAATAATCCTGTATTGAATATCCGTTAGAATGCATTGAAATTGTAAAATATGTGATATTGTCAGTTAAATTATCATCATTAAACTCATAATGTGCTCCTGTGCCACCAAAAGCAGAGTTTGTGTTGCGACTAAGATCAAATGTTTCAAAAAAATATGATTCTTCATCAAGAACAGTTCCTTCGGGAGCGGTTAAAGTAAAAAAGAAATATGCAACGTTTTCATCATAAATATTTCCGGTCAGTTCAATGGTTGTACCATTGGATTCAGCAAATGTTATTTCCGGCTTGAAAACGCTGTTTAAAGCGACACGGTCATTTTCATCAAATTCCTCATCTGTACCATTATAGTTTTCAAAGAAATTTTCTGCCCTGTCAAGAGTACTCAGCTCATAGGCTATAACACCTGTTCCTACCATAAGTCCAACAGCTACAATTGCAGGAATACTTGTAAACACTCTTCTGAAGTCGAATTTCTTTTTTTCTTCTGATTTTCCTATTTTTTGCATAGCTTTCTCCTTTATGTTTTCAGATGAAACGGAAAAGCTTTTTATATCGGGATTGTAATTTTTCATAATCTCAAAAAAATCCTTTTTCATATAAAACACCTCACATTGTAATGTTGTTTTCATAAAGATACTTTTTCATTTTTCTTCTGCCTCTTGAAAGAGTGCTTGTAATAGCTGTGACAGACATTTCAAGCCCCTCAGCAATCGTTTTTGTTGACTGACCCAGATAGTAAAACCGTATGAATATATTACGTTCTGTTTCGGACAGGGTACTCAGTGCCTCATTTATGATTTCAGCCTTTTCGTACCTGTCAATTTCCGTTTCAAAGCTGTCGTCAAACAGCAGAAAATCGTTTTCGTCTGTGGATACAGTTGTACTTATGTTACGCAGTTTGTTGTGGGCAAGGTTTCGGGCGATTGCAGACAAAAGTGGCTTTACTTTACCCTCACAGAACTTGTCGGGTCTGTTCCATATCTCCACAAATACATCAGCGGCAACCTCTTCTATATCTTCATTTGTCATAGTCTGTCCTATAACACTGCGTATTACTGCACCGACATAGTGGGAATATGTATCAATCAGCAGTTCAAATGCTCTTGTATCATGTTTCTGGATTCGTTTTATCATTTTCTTTTCGTTCATCATTTCACCTCTTTGACAGCTGTCATATATATAATAACAGCCCGTGAGTGTTTTGTCACCAAAAATAAAAATATTTCTTTGGAAATTTTAAAAACCTCTTGACAAAATCAAAAATAAATGCTAACATAAATCTATACCAATAAATCGTTGATAAAGGAAGATTTTTTATCAGAGTTTTTTCAGAGAAATTCCGTCATCGGCTGTGAGCGGAGTTAAAACGGATATTAAATACACCGCCTTTTGAGTTCGGCTAATACCCGACGGTTTGTTCCCGTTATAAAACAGCTTTGAGGTATACCTGTTTTTACAGGACAGGTGTGCGAAAAAGGGTGGAACAGCGGTTATAATCGCCCCTTGGGATTTTTGTGTCCTGAGGGGTGTTTTTGTTTGGAAAATAAGGAGGAAAATAAAATGATTAAGTTAACACTTAAAGACGGAAGTATCCGTGAAATCGAAAGTGCAATGTCAGCGGCAGACATTGTAAAGGGAATCGGAGCAGGACTTTTCAAGTCTGCATGCTGCGTAAAAATCAACGGAGAGGTAAAGGACCTCAGAACTGTTATTGATTCAGACTGCGAATTTGAAGTAATGACATTCGATTCAATTGAAGGTAAGAAGACATTCTGGCATACAGCTTCACATATTCTTGCACAGGCTGTAAAAAGACTTTACCCACAGGCTAAGCTTGCTATCGGTCCTGCAATTGACAGCGGTTTCTACTATGACTTTGACCTTGACAAGCCGTTCACAGCAGAAGAACTTACAAAGATTGAAGCTGAAATGAAGAAAATCGTAAAAGACGGCATTCCGCTTGAAAGCTATACAATGACACCTGAAGAAGCTATCAAGACACTTGAAGAACAGGGCGAAATCTACAAGGTTGAGCTTTGTCAGGAACATGCAGACAAGGGTGAGCCTATCTCATTCTACAAGCAGGGTGAATTCTCAGACCTTTGTGCAGGTCCACACCTTATGACAACTGCTCCTGTCAAGGCAGTAAAGCTTCTTTCATGTACAGGTGCTTACTGGAGAGGTTCAGAAAAGAACAAGATGCTCTCACGTGTATACGCAGTGGCATTCCCTAAGGCTTCACAGCTTGAAGAACACTTAAAGCAGCTTGAGGAAGCAAAAATGCGCGACCACAACAAGCTTGGACGTGAGCTTGAATACTTCACAACTGTTGACTGTATCGGTCAGGGA
Organism: Oscillospiraceae bacterium; assembly: GCA_045634285.1. Classification (GTDB taxonomy): domain Bacteria; phylum Bacillota; class Clostridia; order Oscillospirales; family Ruminococcaceae; genus Porcipelethomonas. The sequence continues at coordinate 5,708 of JAZQZW010000085.1, read as the reverse complement.
CTTCCTATTCTTCTTCCAAAGGGTGCAAGAGTAGTACAGCTTCTCCAGAGATGGGTTGAAGACGTTGAACAGAAGAACGGCTACCTTCTTACAAAGACACCTCTTATGGCTAAGAGAGAATTATATAAAATTTCAGGTCACTGGGATCACTACCTTGACGGTATGTTTATTTTAGGCGACCCTTATGATGAAACAAAGGAATGCTTTGCACTCCGTCCTATGACATGTCCTTTCCAGTATCAGGTATTTTTAAACAGACAGCGTTCATACCGTGATCTTCCAATGCGTCTTGGTGAAACATCAACACTTTTCAGAAATGAAGACAGTGGCGAAATGCATGGTCTTATCAGAGTAAGACAGTTTACAATTTCAGAAGGTCATCTTGTTCTCCGTCCTGAACAGCTTGAAGAAGAATTCAAGGGCTGTCTTGAACTTGCAAAGTATATGCTTGATACAGTAGGTATGCTTGAAAACTGTACATTCAGATTTTCACAGTGGGATCCTGAAAACCCTAAGAACAAGTATGAAGGTACAAAGGAACAGTGGGAAGAAGCTCAGGCTGTTATGGGTAAAATCCTCGATAACCTCGGTGTTGAATACACAGTTGGTATTGATGAAGCTGCATTCTACGGTCCTAAGCTTGATATCCAGTATAAGAACGTTTACGGCAAGGAAGATACAATCGTAACAATTCAGGTTGATATGCTTCTTGCTGAAAGATTCGGCATGGAATATGTTGACGTTGACGGCAGCAAGAGAAGACCTTACATCATTCACAGAACTTCACTCGGCTGTTATGAAAGAACACTTGCATACATGATTGAACACTTTGCCGGTGCACTTCCACTTTGGATTGCTCCTGAACAGGTAAGAATTATCCCTGTTGCAGACAGACATCTTGACTACTGCTATGAAATCAGAGATAAGTTTGAAGCAGCTGGCATCAGAATTACTATTGATGACAGAGCTGAAAAGGTTGGCTACAAGATTCGTAGTGCTACAATGGATAAGCTTCCTGTTATGCTTACAATCGGTGATAAGGAAGTTGAAGAAAAGACAGTTTCTGTACGTTCAAGACGTGAGGGCGACCTCGGTTCAATGACAGCAGATGAACTCCTCTTAAAGCTTCTTGATGATATTGCAAAGAAAGTGAAATAAAGATAAAGGCACTTCTTTTGAAGTGCCTTTGCTTTTTGCATGAAAAATCCCGATGTTTAAAACATCGGGATAATTTAATATTAAACTTCGTCTGATTCAACTTCGTCTTCAAGAGCATCAAGCGCTTCTTCTTCAGAAGCTGCACATGCTACGCATGCATCTGTCATAATCATGCTTTCTTCAGCCTTTTCAGCAGGAATAGATTCGCCGCATTCGCAGTCATCATCACAATCGCAGTCACAGCCACAGCAATCGCAGTCGTAATCTTCATCGTCAAATTCTTCGTTATCGTAATAATAATCTTTCTTCTTCTTGAAGTAAATTACAGCAGCTGCTGCAGCTGCAGCACCTGCAGCAAGTCCTAAAATTAAACCTTTTTTCATAATAAATCCTCATTTCTCCGCAGAAGAATTGTCAGGTCTGCGGCACCTTTTTATATGACTTTTTTAATTTAAATATATTATACCATATATTTCCATAAATTTCAACTGTTTTTTCACAAATTTTTGGTAATATACATTAAAATTGATAAAGCAGTAAATGGTGCAGTTTCGCAACGCAGTATTCTTTCGCCAAGCCATATAGGTATAATACCTGCTTTTTTTGCGGCTTCAGCTTCGCTTTCATCAAATCCGCCTTCGCTTCCGATAAATAAAGCGTAGCTTTTTTTATTTTCAGTTTCCACTTCTGAAAATCTTATCCCGCCTTCCTCGTAAAGCATGAGTGGGCAATCAAGCCCGGACATTTGTTTTACAGCTTCGTTAAAGGAAATTATTTCTGTTACTTCGGGAATAATCCCTCTGCCTGACTGTTTTGCCGCTTCAAGAGCAATTTTATTTAGTCTTACAAGCTTTTTCTTAAAATCCTTGCTGTCAGGACGTGAAACACAGCGTCTTGTCAGAACAGGAACAATTTTTGTAACTCCAAGTTCAACCGATTTCTGGATTATATGTTCAAGCTTGTCAAGCTTTGGTACTGCCTGAAAAAGAGTTACTTCAGCGGTTGGCTCGGCAGAACACAGTCTGCTTTCGTTGATTTTAAGAAATACTTCATCTGAAGTAATGCTTGTTATTTCACAGAAATAATCTGTGCCGCAGGAGCATACGGTGAGCGGCTGACCGGGTTTCATGCGAAGTGAACGACCGATATGCTTTGCGTCTTCACCTGTAATCACAGGCATATTCAAATCTATATTTTCAAGAAAAAATCTTGGCATAAATCCTCCATAATATTATTTGCAGAAATTTTATAATGTTTACAAGTAAATTATACTATATTTTCATCTTTTTTTCAATATATTTTTAAAAGAATTGTTGACATAAGTGAGAATTTGTGTTATTGTTAAGTAAAGAGATTATAGTGCAAAGGAAGTTTTTTATGAAAAAATTTTTATCATTTATTTTATCTGCTGTATTATCACTCGGAACATTTTGTGCCTGTGATAACGGTGAAGATGTTGCTATGGAAGACCTTGAATATGGTGCAACAATGCGAAGACTCGGCGATACTGAAGTAGATATATGCTTTGACGGCAGATTTTTTACAGATGAAGAAATGAGAGCTGTGAATGATTATTTTTATTCTGTACAGACTAAAAATACAGATTTGTTCTTATCAGTTCAGTCACCGGATTATGTTGGCTATGTTGAAGATAAAATGGGGCTTACAGCTGAGAATTATTTAACTCAGATTTATGATGACACAGCCGCTTCGCTTGGAAGTGACTATGAGTATACATATGTAGAAGCAGTAGCATGTGGTGACAGAACAACTGATTCGAGTATTGATGAAATAACAAAGCTTATGGATTCTGTTTATGAGGAAAACGATAAAGGAACAACCTTTAAGAAAACAATAACAGAAGCAAAATATGCTGTTTTTGATATTACAGCAGATTCAAACGGAGAAAGCTATACTTTGTATGATCAGGTAGTATATATATTCAATTGTACAGACGGAATTTATATTTTCGTTTCATAAAAACGTGATAGCAAATTTATAAAAGGAGGGCGATTGTAATGAAAGACAATAAGAATGTAAAGGATTTACAGCAGAAGCTGCTTGACTTTTGCAAAGAAATCAAAAAAATCTATCTTATAAGCGTCAAAGTTGACACTATGGGAGAGTTGACAAGTTTTAAATTCGGACTTATTGTTGAGGACAGTATCAAGAGTACATCAGAACTGGCAGGTAATCTTTATTTTAATATTGACTGTGAACTTCCCTTTGACCTTGTGATTTATACACAGGAGGAATTTGATAGCTTAAAGGATGAAATCGGAACATTCGCCTGGAAAATAGCAAATTCGGGAACGGTGCTTTATGGGTAGAGGGTATCGTGACTCGGACAGCCGTAGATACTTTGACTGGCTTTATTACGCCAATCTTGACTTGCTTGCGGCAAAAAATCTGCTTGATGATGAAAGATGCTATAACAGTGCAGCATTTCATTGTCAGCAGTGTATTGAGAAAGGCTTGAAGGGTTATCTGCTTTACAAAAAGCACCACCTTTATGACGGACATAACCTTACATGGCTTTGCAAACAGGCTTCACAAACCGATTATCATTTTGAAAAGTGGCTTGAAAAAAGTACGCTTTTAAACCATTATTATATTGAAACAAGGTACCCTGCCGACGTACCGTTTGATATTGATACCGAAACAATTATGGAACTTATTCAGTCATCATCTGAGATGCTGAGCTTTATTACAGAAATCATTCACTTTGACTTCAGAAGCTATCACAAAAGATAATTAAAAGGAACTGCAAACGCAGTTCCTTTTTAGTGTACAGCAAAAGAGGATATATTCAACCCATAATTGCCTCTATTTCTTCAAAATCAAGCTGTGGATGAAGTGCCATATTAATGCCGGCTGCAAGCATTGTAGAGGCTTTTTCAATAAGTCTGTCGATGTTGCGTGGTGTTACCATCATATTTGGTAAGGAACGGTTTACAGGTGTTCTGGTATAGTTTCCTACTATGGTGTGCATATCCACAACAGTTGGCACGCCAACAGCAATAACAGGCACACCAAGCGAGTTTTGTGACAGTTCATGACGTTTGTTCTGTACGCCGCTCCCCGGAGAAATTCCTGTATCAGAAAACTGTATTGTCTTGCCCAATCTGTTAATATCAGAGCAGGCAAGTGCATCAATTACGATAACACATGAAGGTTTTGTTTTTTGGGCAACAGCATGGATAAGCTCAGCAGTTTCAATACCTGTCTGTCCGAGAACACCTCCTGCTATCGTGCTTACAGAACGCAGTCCTGTTAAAAAATCGTCTTCATCTTTAAGTTCTTCCTTTAAATGTCTTGTAGCAAGAATCTGGGATATTGATTTGGGACCGAGTGCGTCCGGAGTTATATCACTGTTGCCCAGCCCCGCCACAAGAACACTCCCGTCAGAGATAAGAGGAGACAGCTCCTTTGCAAATTCTATACACATATTTCGGAAGTCTTTTGATATTCTGTCAAACCCTTCGCTCTCAAGAGTAATGTATCTCCCTTTTTTTCTGCCGATTTGTTTACCGCTATGGTCATTGTGTATGGTTATATCGGTTATCTTGAATGATTTTCCTCTGTATACCTGCGTAATACCGTCAGTTATATTGCCTATACTTTCAACAGCCAGATCTGTTCTTACGGACATTTTAATCCCCTTTCGACTATACTTTTATTAAATTTGTAACTTTGTTACATTGGTGACGTGGCGAGCCACTTGTTGAAAAGTTGTGCATTATGCTTTAATTCAACGTGAAATTTTCAGTATATTATTTTGAATTTGCCTATTGCTTTTTTTATAAGAAAATGGTAAAATAATTATTAGTGTTGGTGCTGTAAAAGCACAGCATAGATGATCATTACATCTGTGTTTTTAAGGCAACGGTCGTGTCCGGTTTTGTATAAAACCAGCGTTGTTTTTATTCTATGCTAATTTTTCTGAATTATTATGGCTTTTTTCGGCAATAATAATTTCAGATATACAAATTATCTCAGGGAGGTGCAACGATATGCCAAACATTAAATCCGCAATGAAGAGAGTTAAGGTTAACAAGACAAAGGCTGCTGCTAACAAGTCAAGAAAGTCAAATCTTAAAACAGTCCTCAAGAATGCTGACGCAGCTTGCGTAAACAACGCAGCAGATAAGGCAGAAGCAATCAGAGTTGCTATAAAGAAGGTTGACCAGGCAGCTGCTAAGGGTCTTCTTCACAAGAATAAGGCAAGCAGAAAGAAAGCTCAGCTCGCAAAGAAGCTTAACGCTGCAGGCTAATCAAATCAGATTAATAATGTGTGTATGGCGTGTCTTAATTGACACGTCTTTTCTTTTTATCGTGCGTTATCATAGCAAACAACCCTGAAAAGATATCTCAAGTCGGATCGTAGCCATGTCGTTCTGTGAGCCAAGGAGTTGTTTCATACATTTGTCTTCCTAAGACCGCTTGGCCTCCGACTTCAGATTAATAATGTGTGTATGGCGTGTCTTAATTGACACGTCTTTTCTTTTTATCGTGCGTTATCATAGCAAACAACCCTGAAAAGATATCTC
>JAZQZW010000084.1:0-9402 GCA_045634285.1 Oscillospiraceae bacterium | reverse complement strand
TATTACAATAACGGTGTTTTCAAGGACCCTCTTTTCAGAGATGCCGAAAACCGTGACTTTACTCTTGCAACCAACAGTCCTGCCATTGAAGCGGGTTTTGTTCCTTTCGAATATGATGCGGGAACACTGACAAAATTCAATTAACACAGCACAGGAGTCGTGGCGACAAGTCACGGCTCCTGATTTTGCAAAAATATACATAAAAACGCAATTTATACAGAAAAAATGAATAATATTCAACGTCAGAAAGATACAGGAAAATATATGAAAAATTATTACATTTATTTTGCCCGAAAGTGTTGAAATCGGGCGGAAAAAGTGATATATTTATATGAACATGTAAAGTTGCATAGTTTATCTGTCACTTTTTGCAGTAGCTTGTGCAGGTTTACAAAAAGTGTTATTTTATGAATTTTCTGTTGCATATTTATGCATAACGTGCTAATATATGTGCATAAAGGTTGGCAGAAATGCATATTGGAGGTTTTATTATGAATAAAGAAAACATAAAGAAGGTTGTCCTTGCTTACTCAGGCGGTCTTGATACATCAATCATCATCCCTTGGCTTAAGGAAAACTATTACAACTGTGAAGTTATCGCAGTTTCAGGTAACGTTGGTCAGGCAAGTCAGCTTGAAGGTCTTGAAGAAAAGGCTATCAAGACAGGCGCTTCAAAAATATACATCGAAGACCTTACAAAGGAATTCCTTGAGGAGTACGTATTCCCGGGTATTCAGGCAGGTGCTAAGTATGAGGACTACCTCCTCGGTACAGCTTACGCTCGTCCTCCCATCGCTAAGAGAATTGCTGAAATCGCTAAGGCTGAAGGTGCTGACGCTATTTGTCATGGTTGTACAGGTAAGGGTAATGACCAGGTTCGTTTTGAACTTGCTATCAAGGCTTTTGCTCCTGATATGCCAATCATTGCTCCTTGGAGAGTATGGGATCTCAAGTCAAGAGATGAAGAAATCGCTTATGCTGAAGCTCACAATATTCCTCTCAAGATTAACCGTGAAACAAACTACTCAAAGGACAAGAACATCTGGCACCTTTCACACGAAGGTCTTGATCTCGAAGATCCTGCAAATGAACCACAGTACGAAAAGGAAGGCTTCCTTGAAATGGGAGTTTCTCCAATCCAGGCTCCTGACAAGCCAACTTATGTAACAATTCACTTTGAAAAGGGCGTTCCTACTGCTATTGACGGTAAGGAAATGGGCGCTGTTGAACTCGTTTCAACTCTTAACAAGCTCGGTGGCGAAAACGGTATCGGTCTTGCTGACCTCGTTGAAAACCGTCTTGTTGGTATGAAGTCAAGAGGTGTTTATGAAACACCGGGTGGTGCTATCCTTTACCACGCTCATGAAGTTCTTGAAACTATCACAATCGACAAGGAAACTGCAAGAATGAAGCAGCATATCGGTATCAAGTTTGCTGATATCGTTTACAATGGTCAGTGGTACACACCTCTCCGTGAAGCTCTCAGCGCTTTCGTAACAGAAACTCAGAAGACAGTTACAGGTGATGTTAAGCTCAAGCTCTACAAGGGTAACATTATCAATGCAGGTGTTACTTCACCATACACTCTCTATGATGAAGAAGTTGCTACATTTGATGCTGATGAAGTTTATGATCAGGCTGACAGTGCAGGATTTATCAACCTCTTTGGTCTTCCAATCAAGGTTAAGGCTAAGCTTGATGAAAAGAGAAACAATAAGTAATTTCTGATTTAATCAATGTATGGGCGGACATCCCTGTCCGCCCGTATGTAATTATATGTGTTTCTTTTTTTACTTTGAAAATACTGAAAAGTGATGAAAAAAATACATAAAAATGAAAGTGAGGATTTACCTTATGGCAGATAAAATGTGGGCAGGAAGATTTTCTAAGGAAGTTGATGAAACTGTAAATGCCTTTAACTCTTCTATTGCCTTCGACGGAAGAATGTATAGACACGATATTCAGGGAAGTATTGCCCACGCTGATATGCTGGGTAAATGCGGAATTATAACAGAAGATGACAGCAGACAGATTATTGATGGGCTTAAAGAAATTCTTTCTGATCTTGATAACGGTAACCTTGAATTTGATATGACTGCTGAAGATATTCATATGTTTATTGAAGCAGAGCTGACAAAGCGTCTTGGAAGTGTGGGTAAGAGACTTCATACTTCACGTTCAAGAAATGATCAGGTTGCCCTTGATGTAAGACTTTATCTCAGAGATGAAATTGAAGAAATAAAGGAACTTGTTTTAAAGCTTTGCAAGGTGCTTTGTGAAATGGCAAAGAAACACACCGAAACGGTTATGCCAGGATATACACATTTACAGAGAGCTCAGCCTGTAACATTTGCACATCATCTTATGGCTTATGTTCAGATGTTACTGCGTGATTATACAAGACTTGAGGATACAGCAAAGAGAATGAATGAATGTCCTCTCGGCAGCTGTGCCTTAGCAGGTACTACATATAAAATCGACAGACATATGACAGCGTCTGCACTTGGTTTTGACAGACCTATGGAAAACAGTCTTGACGGTGTATCTGACAGAGATTCATGCGTTGAACTTGCATGTGCAATTTCTCTTATTATGACACATCTTTCAAGATTTTCAGAAGAGGTTATTATGTGGTGCTCATGGGAATTCAAGTTTATTGAACTTGATGACGCTTATGCAACAGGTTCTTCAATCATGCCTCAGAAGAAAAATCCTGATGTAACAGAGCTTATCAGAGGTAAGACAGGCAGAGTGAACGGTAATCTTATGACACTCCTTTCTATGCTTAAGGGTCTTCCGCTTGCGTACAACAAGGACATGCAGGAGGACAAGGAAGCAATCTTTGATTCTGTTGACAATGTAAAGCTTTGTCTTAAAACATTTATTCCTATGACAGAAACCATGAGGGTAAATGCGGACAGAATGAGAGCGGCTGCGGCAGGTGGATTTATTAACGCTACTGATTGTGCTGACTATCTTGTAAAGCATGGTATGCCATTCAGAGATGCGTATAAAATTACAGGTACCCTCGTTGCCGAGTGTATTGAAAGAAATCTTACTCTCGAAACACTTCCTATTGAAGATTACAAAAAGCTTTCAGACCTTTTCGGTGATGATATATATGATGCAATTTCACTTGAAACATGCGTTAAGGAAAGAAAATCATTCGGCGGTCCTGCACCTGAATGTGTAAAGCAGCAGATTGAAACAGCCGAAGCTAAAATAAAGGAACTTGAAAAATGAATTCAAAGCTTTTAAAGTATATCATACTTATGACAATTATTGTCGTGTTTGTATGGATTGCGGGTGAAGTGCTTATCGTTGCGGTAATGAAGCTTTCGGGTACTGCTTCAATCGTATGGAGTATTGCAATGCTGATTGTGGCAATAGCTCTCAGCGTTTATAAAAGCTTTAAGAGTGAAAATGATAAAAATGACAGAAACTGGTAGTTTTTAGGAGATAATTATGGCAGTTAAAATTTATATTGACGGACAGGAAGGAACAACAGGTCTTAAAATTCTTGAACGTTTTGAAGGCAGAAATGATATTGAACTTCTTAAAATTTCTGAAGATAAAAGAAAAGATTTAAATGAAAGAAAAAAATTTATAAATGAGTCGGATTTCACATTCTTATGTCTTCCTGATGTGGCAGCTATTGAAGCTGTTTCACTTGTTGAAAATGAAAACGTAAGAATTATTGATGCTTCAACAGCTCACAGAACAAATCCTGACTGGGCTTACGGTTTTCCAGAGCTTTCACCGGCTCACAGAGAAAAAATTAAAAACTCAAAGAGAGTAGCTGTGCCGGGCTGTTATGCAAGTGGTTTTATCTCAATGATTTATCCGCTTGTTTCAAAGGGAGTACTTCCTGCAAGCTATCCTGTTTTTGCTTATGCAACATCAGGATAGAGTGGTGCAGGTAAAAAGGCTATTGCGGCTTATGAAGCAGCAGACAAGCCTTACGAGCTTTTAAGCCCAAGACAGTATGCTCTTAACATGAATCACAAGCATCTGCCTGAAATGCAGGCTATTACAGGTCTTGAAAACAAGCCTATGTTCAATCCTATCGTAGACAATTATTTCAGCGGTATGATTGTATCTGTTCCGATTCAGTCTGCAATTGCAGGTAAGAAGCTTACACCTGAACAGGTTAGAGAAGCTTTATATGAAACATACAAGGATTCAAATTTTGTTGAAGTAAAGCCTGTGGGAAGCGAATGTGTTCCTGACGGATTTTTAACTTCAAACGGTCTCAGCGGTTCAAACAGAATGGAACTTTATGTATTCGGTAACGAAGAACAGATGCTTTTATGCTCAAGACTTGATAACCTTGGTAAGGGTGCTTCGGGTGCGGCTGTTCAGTGCCTTAATATTATGATGGGTATTGATGAAACTACGGGTTTGATTTAAGATAAAGGGATAATGTTATGATAGAAAAAGTAGAATTTGAAGGTTTTAATTATATTGACGGTGGTGTTTGTGCTGCTCAGGGTTTTAAGGCAAACGGTATTCAGTGCGGTCTTAAACACGAAGGCTCAATAAACACTACAAAGAAAAATGACCTTGCTGTAATTATTGCAGACAAGGAATGTACAGCTGCTGCTGTATACACAACAAATAAAGTAAAGGGTGCACCTATTCAGGTGACACGCGAAAATATTGCTGACGGCAAGGCATGGGGTGTTATTGTAAATTCAGTAAATGCCAATACATGCAATGCTGACGGTGTTGAAAAGGCTCAGAAAATGTGTGAACTGGCTTCAAAGGAATTTGACCTTAAAGCTTCTGACTTTATTGTCGCTTCAACAGGTGTTATCGGTCAGCCACTTCCTATCGAACCAATCGAAAAAGGAATGCCTGAGCTTTGCAAGGGTGTAAACTACACAGGTAACACAGAAGCAGTAAACGCTATTATGACAACTGATACTATGCCAAAGGAATGTGCAGTTGAATTTACTCTTGGTGGTAAAAAATGCGTAATGGGTGGTATGCTCAAGGGTAGTGGTATGATTCACCCTAATATGGCTACAACTCTTACATTTATTACAACTGACGCAGCAATTTCTCATGAATATTTACAGAGAGCTTTAAGCAATATTATAAAGACAACTCTTAATATGGTAAGTGTTGACGGTGATACTTCAACAAACGATATGGTTTGCGTTATGGCAAACGGTATGGCTGAAAACAATCTTATTGCCATGGACAATGAGGATTTTGCTCAGTTTGAAAATGCTCTTTATGTTGTAATGGTGAATTTAGCAAGAATGATGGCCCGTGACGGTGAAGGTGCTACAAAGCTTATTGAATGTGTTGTAACAGGTGCAGACAGCGTTCGTACTGCTCAGGTGGTTTCAAAGTCTGTTATTACTTCAAGTCTGTTTAAAGCGGCTATGTTCGGTGAAGATGCAAACTGGGGTCGTATTCTCTGTGCAATTGGTTATGCCGATGCTGATTTCGACATAAACTGTGTTGATGTTGATATTGCTTCAAAGGCAGGTAAGGTTGAGGTTTGCAGAAACGGTGCAGGTGTTCCTTTCTCAGAAGAAGAAGCCAAGAAAATTCTTATGGAAGAGGAAATTACTATCCTTGTAACACTTGGTGACGGTGAATACAATGCGGCAGCGTGGGGCTGTGACCTTACTTATGATTATGTAAAAATTAACGGCGATTACAGAAGCTGATTGGAGATATAAAATGGAAATTTCTAATAATATTCGTGCAAAGGTGCTGATTGACGCACTTCCGTACATTCAGAAATATAACGGCAAGGTTGTTGTCGTAAAATACGGCGGAAACGCTATGACAAATGAAGAACTTAAAGAAGCTGTTATGAGTGATATCGTACTTTTATCACTTGTTGGTATCAGAGTTGTCCTTGTTCATGGTGGTGGTCCTGAAATTAATGAAATGCTTGGTAAGCTTGGAATTGAAAGCAAGTTTATCAATGGTCTGAGATATACAGACAAGGATACTATTGATGTTGTAAAAATGGTTCTTGCAGGTAAGGTAAACAAGGAACTTGTTGCTCATCTTGCTGAACACAAGGGTAATGCCGTAGGTCTTTGCGGTATTGACGGTAAAATGATTACTGCTGAAAGAGCAGAGGGCGTAAATGGTGAGGATCTTGGCTTTGTAGGTAACATTACAAAAATTAATGTAAAGCCTATTACAGATGCTCTTGAAAATGGCTGTATTCCTGTAATTGCAACAGTTGCATGTGGCAATGACGGTAATACATACAACATCAATGCAGATACTGCTGCCTCAAGAATTGCAGCTGAGCTTGGTGCTGAAAACCTTATTCTTATGACTGATATTGCAGGTCTTTTAAGAGATAAGGACGACCCTTCAACTTTAATTCCATTTGTAAATGTAAGTGAAGTTCCGTTTATGAAAAGACAGGGCATTATCTCAGGTGGTATGATCCCTAAGATTGAATGCTGTGTTGAAGCTGTAAGACGTGGTGTTAAGAAAACTTCTATCATTGACGGAAGAGTGCCTCATTCTATCCTTATTGAAATTCTTTCAAATGAGGGTATCGGTACACAGTTTAAATAATGCTTGTAAATATTATTCTTGCAGTTCCTGTTATACTTGGTGTATTGCTTCTGTTAATCGGCATATTTCTGCATATCAATCGTACAAGGCTTGGTATTCAGACGGTGGGTGTGGTTACAGGAGTGTCAAAGCTTAACAAGACTTATGCAAAGGTAAAAATGGATATGGAATCGCCTATTGTCAGGTATACCGTTAAAGGGCAGGAATATACCTGTGCTTCTGTAAAATATCAGGCAGAGGGTGTTGTTACCTACAAAAAGGGCGAAAAGATAAACATTCGTGTCAGCCGAAGAAATCCACGTATTTTCAGTCCGGTGAAAAATGGTGGTACGGCAGAAATATTTCTGATATTCGGCGGAGTTTTTATGATAATATCATATATTATTATGTACATTAGATATTTTTAAAATTGTTTTTGATAAGGGAGTGTAAAAGTGAATACTATTGAAAAATTTGACAGTAATGTTATGCATACATACGGACGTTTCGGCGTTGTTTTTGAAAAAGGAAATGAACGTAATGCTGTTGATGAAAATGGTAAACAGTATATAGATTTCGGTAGTGGTATCGGTACAAACTCACTGGGCTTCTGTGATGAAGACTGGGCTGAGGCTGTTTGTGCCCAGGCCAAGGCTATTCAGCATACATCAAACTACTATTATACAAAAATTCAGGCTGATTTTGCTGAAAATCTCTGCAAAGCAACAGGCTATTCCAAGGTTTTCTTCGGAAATTCCGGCGCTGAAGCAAATGAATGTGCTATAAAGCTTGCAAGAAAGTACAGCTTTGACAAATACGGAAAGTGTCGTCACAATATTGTGACTCTGGTGAATTCTTTCCACGGCAGAACTCTCTGCACACTTTCTGCAACAGGTCAGGACAGCTTCCACAACTATTTCTTCCCGTTTGTTGAAGGATTTGTTCACGCTGAAGCAAACAATATTGATGACTTAAAATCAAAGCTTGACAATGTTTGCGCAATTATGGTTGAATTCGTACAGGGTGAGGGCGGTGTTATCGCTCTTGAAAAGGAATATGTGACAGAACTTGCAAAAATCTGTGCAGAAAAGGATATTCTTCTTATTGCTGATGAAGTACAGACAGGTGTGGGACGTACAGGTAAATTCCTGGCATCTGAGCATTTTGGTGTAAAGCCTGACATAACAACTCTTGCAAAGGGTATTGCAGGTGGTGTTCCTATGGGTGCTTGTCTTGCAAATGAAAAATGCGAAGAAGTGCTTTGCAAGGGCACTCATGGCTCTACATTCGGTGGAAATCCTCTTGCATGTGCAGGTGGTAATGTTGTTGTAAACAAGGTAAACAACAAAGATTTTCTTGATGAAGTTATAAAGAAAAGTGAGTATATAAAGGGGAAATTATCATCTGTTGACGAAGTGGCTGAAATCAGCGGTCTTGGGCTTATGATGGGTATTACCCTTAAAAACAAAAAGGCTCTTGATGTGGTATCAAAGGCTCTTGATGAAGGGCTTATGCTTCTGACTGCAAAGGAAAAGGTACGTCTTCTTCCACCACTTAACATCACTTATGATGAGCTTGACAAGGGACTTGAAATTCTTATTAATATCTTAAATTCTTAATAAAGGAGAAATATAATGAAACATTTACTTAAAATGCTTGATCTCACTCAGGAAGAAATTATTGACATTTTAAACCTTGCTGACCAGCTTAAATATGAGCTGAAGCACGGTATTCCACATCCACATCTTAAGGGAAAAACACTTGGTATGATTTTCCAGAAGGCATCAACCCGTACACGTGTATCTTTCGAAACAGGTATGTATCAGCTTGGCGGTTACCCTCTCTTCCTCTCATCATCTGATTTACAGATAGGCAGAGGTGAACCTGTTCAGGATACAGCACGTGTTCTTTCACGCTATATTGATGGTATCATGATCCGTACATTTGAACAGAAGGAAGTTGAAGACCTTGCTGAATATGGTAATATCCCGATTATCAATGGTCTTACAGACTTTTCACACCCTTGCCAGGTACTTGCTGACCTTATGACAATCCGTGAATTTAAGGGCAGCTTTGACGGCCTTAAAATGTGCTATATCGGTGATGGTAATAATATGGCCAACTCTCTTATTGTAGGTGGCCTGAAGGTTGGTATGGCTGTTTCTGTGGCTACACCTGACAACTATCGCCCTGACAAGGAAGTTATGGATTTTGCTGAAAAATCTGATTGTTTCTCAATCTGCAATGACCCTATGGAAGCAGCTAAAAATGCTGATATTCTTATTACTGACGTATGGGCTTCAATGGGACAGGAAGGCGAAGCTGAAGAACGTCGCAAGGCTTTTGCCGGTTATCAGATCAATGATGATATCATGGCTGTTGCTAATAAGGACGCTATGGTTATGCACTGTCTCCCTGCACACAGAGAAGAAGAAATTACTTCTAAGGTGTTTGAAGAACATGCAAAGGAAATTTTTGAAGAAGCTGAAAACCGTTTACATGCTCAGAAGGCTGTTATGGTTAAGTTAATGGCATAAAACCGAATATAAAATAAAAATCCGTCTGCTGATTATGTTTCAGCAGACGGATTTTGTGCTTTTTCAAGCTCATTTTCAATTTCTTTGACAATGTCACTTATTTTTAGATCAAGTGCGTTTGAAAGATGATAACCGTAATGAAAAGGTTATATAGTCAAACTGCCCACAAACCGCCAAAAAAACTCCCAAAAACTGCGAAAGTCTCCAAAAGTGACAAAAGTGTGCAAAAAAGTGCAGAAACTGGTTGACAATTGGTGTGTGGCGTGGTATAATAATAAAGCTTTCTGACGAGGGCAAGTAAGAGTAAGGAAAAGGCTGGAATAAA
>JAZQZW010000083.1:0-10172 GCA_045634285.1 Oscillospiraceae bacterium | reverse complement strand
CTTTCTTTGTAAAGAAAGTTTGACCAAAGAAAAGTCACTGCGTACTGTTACAAGAACTCATACTGTCTTCCCAAAATGTATAACTCTTACTGCAACAACAGTAAAATCATAATTTCCGGTATACTGCGTACACATTAGCCTGCCTCCACATACTAAAGTAGGCAGCTTTAAACAAGCTTTATTATAACAAATTCTCTCAAATTTGCATCTTTACTTGTAGGGAGTATTGGATTTCAAGTTAGCTATCCGATACAGTTTTCTTTGTATCGGATATGATTGTTCTTTTCACGGGAAACAGTCTGAGTTAGGTCACAAATTCATGTATGGAATTTTTTCTTTTTGGTCAAGCTTTTTCTGTTTCGAAGAAAAGAAAAAGCTTGTGTGCTTCTTTGGTATCTTTCTTGCACAAGCAAGAAAGTACAAATCCTTTTTTTACGTCGATAAATATAAATTTATCTGTCTACAATAATTTTAAACATACGCTGTTTCTTTAAAATAAAAATAAGGGTAACTTTTATAAGTCACCCTTATTTTCATATAAATTAAACCTCTGCAATAACTTCTACTTCAACTAAAACGTCCTTTGGAAGTTCCTTTACTGCTACACAGCTTCTTGCCGGTTTTGATGTGAAGTACTTGCCGTAAACTTCATTGAAAGCAGCAAAGTCTGACATATTCTTTAAAAAGCATGTTGTCTTTACAGCCTTTTCAAATGAGCTTCCTGCTTCCTTTAAAACTTCGCCTAAGTTCTTCATAACCTGTTCAGTCTGTCCCTGAATATCTGTTGCTTCAACAACATTTGTTGAAGGGTTGATTGCAATCTGTCCTGATGTGAAAACCATATTGCCTGTAACGATAGCCTGTGAGTATGGGCCTAACGCTTCAGGTGCATTGCTTGTATAAACCTTGTTCATTGTTTTTTCTCCTTAAGATATAATTGTAAAGCCAGCATCTGACAATGCCTTTCTTATCATGTTAATATGCTCATAATTTCTTGTCTCAAGTAAAATTCTGAGATAACAGCCGTTGATATCTGAATTTTCGTTCGCTCTTTCATGGTGAATAGCAATAACGTTTCCGCCAAGATCGGCAATAATTTTTGATACGTCACGAAGCTGTCCCGGCTTGTCAATCAGTTCGATATTAATGGAGTCTGAACGACCTGATTTCAAAAGACCACGCTTGATGACTCTTGAAAGAATTGTAACGTCTATATTACCACCCGAAACAAGACATACAACCTTTTTGCCCTTTACAGGCACTTTGCCGAACATTACAGCTGCTACTGCTACTGCACCAGCACCCTCGGAAATAAGCTTCTGATGTTCGATAAGAGAAAGTATTGCCGAGGAAATTTCATCGTCTGTTACTGTAACTATATCATCAACATACTGTTTGCAGTATTCAAATGTGTTTACACCCGGTTCCTTAACCTTGATACCGTCTGCAATAGTTGCAACCGATTCAAGACATTCTATCTTTCCATTTTCAATAGATGTCACCATACTTGGTGCACCACTTGCCTGAACACCGTAAATCTTTACCTCAGGACGAAGCTGTTTTACGGCAAAGGCAACACCAGAAATAAGTCCGCCACCACCGATTGGCACAACAATGGCGTCAACATCCTTTAACTGATCAAGGATTTCAAGACCGATTGTACCCTGTCCTGCAATTACATTTTCATCATCAAAAGGATGAACGAAAGTATAACCCTTTTCATCTTTAAGCTCCATAGCCTTGTTGTATGCATCATCATAAACACCGTCAACAAGACAAACCTCTGCTCCGTAGCTCTTTGTCGCTTCCACCTTGGAGATAGGTGCGCCGTCAGGAAGACAGATAAGCGACTTTATACCATTTTTTGCCGCAGCAAGAGCTACACCCTGTGCATGATTTCCCGCAGAACAGGCTATAACGCCCTTTGCCTTTTCTTCTGCGCTGAGCTGTGATATTTTATAGTAAGCACCTCTTACTTTAAACGAACCTGTTATCTGAAGATTTTCAGTTTTTAAATAAACCTCACAGCCCGGAGCAATTTTCGGAGCATGAATAAGGTCAGTATTTCTGATAACATCGTTAAGAACAAATCTTGCGTGATAAACCTTATCAAGAGTAAGCATATTTTTTACACCCATTTCATTAAATTTAACTTTGTCATAAACTTAGTCAAGTGTATTATGACAAGTCAGCATTTTATCAATAAACTGCTTTGCCGCTCTTGCTGAACGTCCGCTTCTTCCGACGGCAAAACGTTCAGCTTCAAGCTCAAGCTCTTCACGGGTCATGTCAAGCTTTTTCTGCTCAGCAAGTCCGTAAACAATTTCAAGATATTCCGATTTATTCGGTCTTGAAAATGAAATTTTAAGTCCGAAACGTTCCGAAAGGGAAACCATTTCCTGTATAGTATCATTTCTGTGCATATCATCACCGTTTCTGTCAGAGAATTTTTCCTTGACAAGGTGACGTCTGTTGCCTGTGGCATATATGGCAATATTGTCAGCTCTTGCTGATACCGAGCCCTCAAGTATTGCCTTTAACGCACCGAAATTATCATCGTCCGACGCAAAGGAAAGGTCGTCAATGAACAGTATAAATTTCAGTGGATTTTTACTTAAATTATCTATAATCAGCGGAATTTCACGAAGCTGGTCCTTGCGTATTTCAATAATACGAAGTCCCCTGTCACGATATTCATTTGCAATAGCCTTGACAGATGATGACTTTCCTGTTCCTGCGTCACCTGTAAGCAGAACGTTAAGAGCAGGTTTCCCGTTTATGAGAGCCACCGTATTTTCAATAATCAGCTCACGCTGTTTCTTGTATCCGATAAGCTGGGAAAGTCTTATTTCATCAGGATATTTTACAGGTACAATATTACCGTCCTTTACGATAAACATGTAGTATTTAGCGTAAATTCCGTAGCCGTAACGGTCTATATTGTCCACCCTGTTTTTGTACTCAGCCTTAAAGTCATATTCTGAATTATCCCATTCAGGCAGAAATCCGTCATAGTCTATGCTGTTTCGTATCTCCTCTGATTTAAGCTCTGCTATCGTCTGAAGTGATTCAAGTTCACTCATAAGACAATCCTGCATCTTGTCGCTTATTGAAAGCTTATGTGACTTTCTTATCATGTAAATATTTTCATCTTCCAGAATAAGAGTAAGAATATATGAACTCAAATCATTGTGATGACGGTAAAGATTTGAAACAAAATCCGAATATGCACGTACCTGTTCTATTGTATTTTCAGTCCACATGCTTTCAAAAAGCCTGTCAAGACTCTGAATGGTACGGCAGTTTAAAATATCCTTAAAAATAACAAGTGAATTAAGTCTGCAATGCAGATTATAAAGCCTGTCATTCACGCAATATCGCCTCCGTGAAATTTCTGTCTTAATTAAAGAAGTTCAAGAATCTTTTCTGTAACCTCTGTTGTTGAAAGTGGCTTAACGCCTGTGTTGCCAACGAGGTCAGCTGTTCTGTAACCCTGTTCGAGGAACTTGTCAACAGCAGCATCAATAGCGTCTGCTTCTGCTGTAAGATTGAATGAATATCTGAGCATCATTGACGCTGAAAGAATTGTAGCAATAGGGTTTGCAACATTCTGTCCTGCAATGTCAGGAGCAGAACCATGGATTGGTTCGTACATACCTCTTGTTGTAGCACCAAGTGATGCTGATGGAAGCATACCGATTGAACCTGTAATCTGTGATGCTTCGTCTGATAAAATATCACCGAACATGTTTGATGTAACTACTACGTCAAACTGTGCAGGATTCTTTACAAGCTGCATTGCCGCATTGTCAACGAGCATATCTGTGAGAGTTACTTCAGGGTAATCCTTAGCCATTTCGTGAACAACTTCTCTCCAGAGACGTGAGCTTTCAAGAACGTTTGACTTGTCAATGCTTATGATGTTCTTGTTTCTCTTCATAGCTGTTTCAAACGCAACCTTTGCAATACGTTCGATTTCCATTCTGCTGTAGCATTCTGTGTCATATGCTTCTTCGCCGTACTTGCCTTCTCTTCTTCCTCTTTCACCGAAGTAGATCCCGCCTGTAAGTTCTCTTACAATCATGATATCAAAGCCGTTTTCTGCAATATCTGAACGGAGTGGACTTGCGTCCTTGAGTGTTGGGTAGAGCTTTGCAGGACGAAGATTTGTGAACAGCTCAAGAGCTGCACGAATACCTAAAAGTCCCTTTTCAGGACGGTTTGCTGGTGGCTGTGAATCCCACTTAGGGCCGCCTACTGAACCTAAAAGAACACTATCACTTGCAAGACAGCCGTCAATAGTTTCCTGTGGAAGAGGTACGCCTGTTTCATCGATAGCTGCACCGCCGATAAGATATGGTGTAAAGTTGAACTTATGACCAAATTTTTCAGCTGTTTTCTTAAGTACTTCAACAGCACTGTCAACTATTTCAGGGCCTATTCCGTCACCTCTGAGTAATGCTATATTAAATTCCATTGTTTTTCTCCTTAATATCAAATTTTAATAAACACAATTATCTTCCAAATCCTTATAATAATCCTCGTCTTCCCATACAGAGTGATCCGATTCTGTACCAACGTAAAGTACCTTATCGCCACGAACTATAACAATAATACATTCTCCCCAGTCGCCTTCACCCTCAATCGTGTAAGCAATTTCATCGTCTTCGGGTTCTTCGACAGACATTGCTGTAAACCAACAGTAACCGAGAATATCTCTTACATTTTCAAGCTCAGGCAATTCAAAATCATCTGCAAGTCCACCGTTTTCACTGCTTTTAATGATGTATCTGCATATATCATTAATCATACTGTCAGACATGGAATTAAAGTGTTTAATACACAATTCAGCATAACCTTCAATATCCTTATTCTCAAGTACTACAGATAATTCATCACTGCCGTCATTTTTGAAAACAATGCTTTTGAAAGTTCCTTCCATTACATCATCATAAACATTTTCCAGATTTTCAATCATACTTATTACCTCTCAGAAAAAGTTTTATTTAAAGCTTCCGTTCTTGATTGATTCAACAAGTCCGCCGTTTGTGATAATATTCTGAATAAATTCTGGGAATGGTTCTGTCTTGAATTCCTTGCCTGTTGTCTTATCTGTAATAACACCCTTGTCAAGGTCAGCTTCTACTGTGTGACCATCTTCGATAGCGTCAACAGCTTCAGGGCATTCCAGAATAGCAAGACCGATATTTATTGAGTTTCTGTAAAAAATTCTTGCAAAGCTCTTTGCAATTACAAGAGAAATACCGCTTTCCTTAATAGCAATCGGAGCGTGTTCTCTTGATGAACCACAACCGAAGTTAAAACCTGCTACCATGATATCTCCGATTTGTACTTTTTTTGTAAAATCGGCGTCAAGGTCTTCCATGCAGTGTGCAGCAAGTTCTTTTTTGTCGCTTGTGTTGAGATATCTTGCAGGGATAATAACGTCTGTATCAACGTTGTCGCCGTACTTTATAACCTTACCTTCAAACTTCATTTTACATTACCTCCTTAGCTTCTGAGATTTTACCTGTAATTGCAGACGCAGCAGCAACAGCAGGACTTGCAAGATAAATTTCTGAATCAACATGACCCATTCTGCCGACAAAGTTTCTGTTTGTTGTGGCAACAGCTCTTTCGCCTTCTGCTAAAATTCCCATATGTCCGCCAAGACAAGGACCGCATGTAGGTGTTGAAACAACAGCTCCAGCTTCTATAAATGTTTTAAGATAACCTTTTTCCATAGCCTCGAGATAAATTTTCTGTGTAGCAGGAATTATTATTGCTCTTACATTCTTTGCGACTTTCTTACCCTTCATGATTTCAGCAGCAATTTCAAGGTCTTCAAGTCTGCCATTTGTACATGAACCGATTACAACCTGGTCAATTTTGATTTCGTCAATTTCATCAACTGTGTGTGTATTTTCAGGAAGATGAGGGAATGCAACTGTCGGTTTGATTTCACTTAAATCGATTACATAAGTTTCATCATATTCAGCGTCATCGTCAGCCTTGTAAACCTTAGGTTCTCTGTTACTGTGTTCCTTTACATATTCGAGTGTTTTGTCATCAACTTCAAAGATACCATTTTTAGCACCTGCTTCGATAGCCATGTTTGCCATGCAAAGTCTGTCGCTTACTGAAAGGTTGTGAAGTCCTTCGCCTGTAAATTCCATTGAGCGATATAAAGCACCATCAACGCCAATCATACCGATAATATGTAAAATTACGTCCTTACCTGTAACGTACTTGTTAAGGCTTCCCTTGAGTTCAAACTTGATAGCAGAAGGAACTTTGAACCATGTCTTACCTGTTGCCATACCACAAGCCATATCTGTTGAACCGATACCTGTTGAGAATGCACCGAGTGCACCGTATGTGCAAGTATGTGAGTCGGCACCGATTACAGCATCACCACAAACTACAAGTCCTTTTTCAGGGAGAAGTGCGTGTTCAATGCCCATCTGTCCTACATCATAGAAGTTTGTAACTTCCTTCTCACCACAGAAATCACGGCACATTTTACATTGTTGTGCTGCTTTAATATCTTTGTTAGGTGCAAAGTGGTCCATTACCATTGTTACCTTGTCTTTATCAAATACACCCTTTGCTCCAATGTTGTTAAATTCCTTGATAGCAACAGGTGATGTAATATCGTTGCCCAGTACAAGATCAAGATTTACAAGGATAAGCTGTCCTGCTTCTACCTTGTCAAGTCCTGCGTGTGCGGCAAGAATTTTCTGAGTCATTGTCATACCCATTTTTATCATTCCTTTCGATTTTTATTTAAATTGTATTTATCTTTTTCTGTCAGATAAAATTTTAGCAACTATTTCAGAAGTATCGGCTTCCATTGAAAGTCTGACTTCATCGGGATAAAAAATATAGTCTGAAACATCTGAAAGACCAGTTTCCTTTTCAAGTACTTCAAGCTGATAATCCATTTCCGATTCGCTGTACTCAGCCTCACAGATTTTAGTAATAATTTCTGTCAGCTTTTCATCGGTTAATCCCTGATACTCAGGTGACGGCATCAAAAAAGTTCGTGCAAGTTCTTCAAGGCTTGTCCAGCTCCAGTATTCAAAACAGTTTTCGGCACTGAGTTTTTCCTTACCTGTTATTTCCCTTAAAGCTTTTTCAAGCCTGACAATTTCATCATCATTATCACAATCTGCAATCTTGTCAATAATTTCCATTGTCTGCTTTAGTTTAAGTTCATAAATGTTATCAAACATTTTATTCTCCCAAATTCAGTTTCTGTAAACAGTTATCCAGATTAAAGAATTTCTGTCCTTTTGAAACGCTGAAATCTTCAATTTTCACATCATACTTATGAACGAAATTATCCATAAATTCCGAAAAGCTGTTATACACATAAATTTGCTCTGTATCATTTAATTCATCATAATACATTTCATCAAGATTTACTTCATCGATATAAACTATATATTTATTGTTGTGCTTTTCAACAGAATAAGTGTAGGCAATATCGGTTTCATCAACCTTTACGATTTTATTTACTCCAAGCTGTCTGCCACTTTCTATTAATTCGATAAGTTTTTCCGATGTCATAAATATATTAAATCACCCATTAACACTCATGCATGAAAATTCTTCTAAATCGCCTTCATATTCAAATTCGATGATGTGAGTTTCATCAAGTGTATGTTCAAGATACTGCACCAGCTGATTTTCAATGTCAATCAACGGCTTACCCAATGATGATTTTATTTCATCTGCTGATAATTCTCCGAAATATTCGCAGATACCTTCATCAATCAGAAACTGCACTATTTCATCAAGCTTTTGAAAATATTTGTCTGCCATTTCCTGTGCGAGTTTTTCGTAATCGTCTTCAACTTCTTCACAAGCAATAATAACACCATTAATTTCAGCAATATTCATTTGGTACTCAGCATTGTAACTGAACATTTTTATTATTCCTTTCAGATTTACTTATTGATAATAGCACCCTTATCAGCCGATTCAACCATAGAAGCGTATCTCTTCAAGTAGCCTGAAAGATTTTCCTTCTTTAAGATAGTAGTTGTTTTCTTTCTGTTTTCAAGTTCTTCATCTGAAACTTCAAGAGTAATTGAGCAGTTAGGAATATCGATAGAAATGATATCGCCGTTCTGAACATATGCAATAGTACCGCCTCTGACTGCCTCAGGTGAAACGTGACCGATTGACGCACCTCTTGTAGCACCGCTGAAACGTCCGTCTGTAATAAGAGCAACGTCCTTATCAAGTCCCATACCTGCAATAGCAGAAGTCGGATTGAGCATTTCTCTCATACCAGGGCCGCCTGATGGACCTTCGTAACGGATAACAACAACGTCACCCTTTACAATCTTACCACCCTTGATAGCGGCAATAGCGTCTTCTTCTGAGTTGAATACCTTTGCAGGACCACTGTGTTTTAACATTTCAGGTGCAACGGCACTTCTCTTAACAACGCATCTGTCAGGAGCAAGGTTACCCTTGAGTACTGCAATACCGCCTGTTTCACTGTATGGATTTTCGATAGGTCTGATAACCTCAGGATCTCTGTTTACAACACCCTTGATATTTTCGCCCATTGTCTGACCTGTTACAGTCATAACGTCTGTATGGATAAGTCCCTTTTTGTTGAGTTCGTTGAGAACAGCGTATACGCCGCCTGCTTCATTAAGGTCTTCCATATAAGTATGACCTGCAGGAGCAAGGTGGCAAAGATTTGGTGTTTTAGCACTGATTTCGTTTGCCATGTCAAGATTAATCTTGATACCGCACTCGTTTGCAATAGCAGGAAGATGGAGCATACTGTTTGTTGAACAGCCGAGTGCCATATCTGCTGTAAGAGCATTTTCGAATGCCTTTTCTGTCATGATGTCACGAGGACGGATATTCTTTCTGTAAAGCTCCATAACAGCCATACCTGCATGTTTTGCAAGTTTAATTCTTTCTGAGTAAACAGCTGGAATTGTACCATTTCCACGAAGACCCATGCCAAGAACTTCTGTAAGGCAGTTCATTGAGTTTGCTGTGTACATACCTGAGCATGAACCACATGTAGGACATGCCTTGTTTTCAAATTCTTCAACATCTTCAAGTGACATTTTACCTGCTGTGTATGAACCAACAGCTTCAAACATACTTGAAAGACTTGTCTTCTTACCCTTTACATGCCCCGCAAGCATAGGACCGCCGCTTACAAAAACTGTAGGAACATTAACTCTTGCCGCAGCCATTAAAAGACCCGGCACATTTTTGTCACAGTTAGGAATCATAACAAGTGCATCAAAGTGATGAGCAAGTGCCATACATTCTGTTGAATCTGCGATAAGGTCACGGGTTACCAGTGAGTATCTCATACCCTGATGTCCCATTGCGATACCGTCGCAAACCGCAATTGCAGGGAATACGATTGGTGTACCACCTGCCATAGAAACATCTGTCTTGACTGCTTCAACAATTTTGTCTATATACATGTGTCCCGGAACAATTTCATTGTAAGAAGAAACAATACCAACAAGTGGTCTTTCCATTTCTTCCTTTGTATATCCCAGGGCATTGAAAAGTGAACGCTGTGGAGCTTTGTCTACTCCGTCACAATAAAAACTACATCCCATTTTTCTATACCTCTTTCCGCTTCTTCTGTTCTTTTAAAAAAAAGAACCAAAAACCTTTTTTCCACTTTTTAAAAAAGTGGAGCAAAAATTTTTATATCGCTCTTCATAAACTTAAATTCGTTTCTTTTAAGCACGAAGTGATAATTCAAGTCTTATTTTTACTTGAAAATTTTCAATCTATTTTCACATCAACATTATCATCATTTTCTACGTCAACGTGAATATTACCAACATCAACCTTTACATTATTGTCTTTCACATCAACGTTTACACAACCTGCAAGGCTGAAAACAGATATAACACAAAGCAATAATGCAAGTATTTTCGTTCTCATAATTATCCTCTTTTCTGCTAATGGACTATTATTCGTTCAAAAACCCATAGGACCACGAAAAATTGCAACCACTACCATAAATACAAAAAGTGCAACAGCCCCGGTTACAGCCATAAAGAAATATTTTCCCCATTTATAAAAAGTCAGTTGTTCTTCCTGAAGCTCTTTGAGTTTTTCCTTTTCTTCATCTGTCATATTATTATCCATTTTTCACCTCAAATAAA
>JAZQZW010000082.1:0-2950 GCA_045634285.1 Oscillospiraceae bacterium | reverse complement strand
CCTGCAGCCATCTTCATCTGGTTCATAGCTTCCTTTACAGGAATAGGATTTACTTCAATAAAGAGGTTATTGATAAGCTCAAGATACTTCATCTGAAGCTTTGTTGCCTCTTCACAGTTATTGTCAAGACAAAGCTGTGCCATATCATGTGTTTCCTGTGGAAGTACATTTGAAAGTACTGAAATAACACCCTTTGCACCGATTGACATCATAGGAACGATAATATCATCATTACCGCTGTAAACATCAAGCAGATCACCGCATTCGGCAATAAGCTTTGAAGTATAGCTGATGTTGCCGCTTGCTTCCTTGACAGCAACGATATTCTTGTGCTGTCCCAAAATCCTATAAGTGCTTATATCAAAGCTTACTCCGCCTGTTCTTCCAGGAATATTGTAAAGAATAATCGGAATGTCAACAGCGTCAGCAATAGCTGTAAAGTGAGCAATAAGACCCTTCTGAGTAGCCTTGTTGTAGTAAGGTGTAACGAGTAAAAGTCCGTCAACGCCAAGCTCCTGAGCCTTCTTTGAAAGCTCTACAGCATATCTTGTATCGTTACTGCCTGTTCCTGCGATTACAGGAACTCTCTTGTTTACCTTTTCAACGCAGAAACGGATACATTCAATATGTTCCTCATCTGTCATTGTTGAAGCTTCACCTGTTGTACCGCATACGATAATTGCGTCTGTACCGTTTGCAATCTGGTATTCGATATTTTCAGCAAAGCCGTTAAAGTCAATAGAACCATCAGCGTTCATAGGTGTGATAATAGCAACACCTGCGCCTGTGAAAATTGTGTTCTTCATAATATTCTCCGTTCTGTTTCTTAGAGATTAGTCAAAGTAACCCTTTGCAGCAAGGAGTTCTGCGAGAAGTACGCCGCCACCTGCTGCACCTCTTAATGTATTGTGTGAAAGACATACAAACTTGTAGTCATACTGTGTATCTTCTCTGAGTCTGCCTACTGAAACAGCCATACCGCCTTCAAGGTTTCTGTCAAGCTTAGCCTGTGGACGATTGTCTTCTTCAAAGTAGTGGATAAACTGCTTTGGAGCTGATGGAAGCTGGAGTTCCTGTGGAGCACCACTGAAGCTGTTCCACTTTTCAAGGATTTCTTCCTTAGTCGGCTTCTTGTCAAATGAAACGAATACTGCTGCTGTGTGACCGTTTGAAACAGGTACTCTGAGGCACTGTGTTGTGATTGAAGGTGTTGTCGCATTTACAATCTGGTCGCCTTCGATTTTACCCCAAACCTTGAGTGGTTCCTGTTCTGACTTTTCTTCTTCACCGCCGATGAATGGGATAAGGTTATCAACCATTTCAGGCCATGTTTCGAAAGTCTTGCCTGCACCTGAGATAGCCTGGTAAGTACAAGCCAGAACCTTAGTAATACCATATTCCATAAGTGGATTGAGGGCAGGAACATAGCTCTGGATTGAGCAGTTTGACTTAACAGCGATAAAGCCCTTTGT
This sequence comes from Oscillospiraceae bacterium, assembly GCA_045634285.1. GTDB lineage: Bacteria > Bacillota > Clostridia > Oscillospirales > Ruminococcaceae > Porcipelethomonas. The sequence goes on along the minus strand of JAZQZW010000082.1, from coordinate 1,478 downwards.
TGTACCAAGACGCTTTTTCTGTGAAGCAATGATTTCAATGTGGTCATCATTGATTTCAGGCACTACCATTGGAACGTCAGGTGTACCTCTGTGAGCTGAGTTGTTTGAAACTACAGGGATTTCAGCCTTTGCGTACTTTTCTTCAAGAGCCTTGATTTCGTCCTTCTTCATGTCAACTGCACAGAATACGAAGTCAACGAGTTCCTTGATCTTTTCAATATCTTCAACAGCGTTGAAAACAATCATGTTCTTCATATTTTCAGGCATTGGGTTATCCATAGCCCATCTGTTGCCTACTGCTTCTTCGTATGTTTTGCCTGCTGAACGTGGTGAAGCTGCAATTGCTGTTACTTCAAACCATGGGTGGTTTTCAAGAAGTGTTGCAAATCTCTGTCCTACCATACCTGTTGCACCCATAATACCTGCTCTGTACTGCTTCATTTTCAATTTCTCCTAACTTTTTGATAAATTTAAAATAAAAAATAAAAAAACCAGTTGAAAACTGGCTCATCATACGTTATAATAGAAATGTTGACATACAACTTTATTTAAGCATAATGCCAGTAGCACTCCATCAAACGCTGATGACAATCACAGTTCTGTTAAAACTGCAATCAGAACAAATGTTACCAAGATTTGTTCTTCGGCAGCATTGCCTTTTGCACCTGCTTAAAAGTCGGACCGGTTATCCTGTCAGGTGGTACTCATCTTTGCTGCACCTCTACCATAATTCCATAATAACATTTTTATTCCGTATTGTCAATACACTTTTTAAAATTTGGGGGAAGAAAATATGAAAAAATCAGATTTTTATTATAATTTACCTGAGGAGCTTATTGCCCAGACACCTGTTGAGCCGAGAAATTCCTCAAGACTTATGAAAATAGACAGACAAACAGGAGAAATTGTTCACTCCCGTTTCTATAATCTATGCGACTATCTGAAAAAAGGTGACTTACTTGTTTTGAACAATTCAAGGGTACTTCCAGCCCGTCTTTACGGCACAAAGAAAGGCACAGGCAGTAATATAGAATTCCTGCTCCTTGAACAGAAGGGTGACAAGCTGTGGGAAATTATCTGCCGTCCGGGTAAAAAAGCAAAGGTCGGTGCTGAATTTGTTTTCGGTGACGGAAAGCTTACTGCAACTGTTACTCAGGTAAAGGAAGACGGAAACAGGGTTGTAAAGTTTGACTGTGAGGGAAGCTTTTTTGCTGCCCTTGATGAAATCGGACAGATGCCTCTGCCACCATACATAACTCAAAAGCTTGATGACAAGGAACGTTATCAGACAGTATATTCAAAGGAGCTTGGTTCTGCTGCTGCACCTACGGCAGGACTTCACTTCACAGAGGAAATGCTTGAGGAAATAAAGGCTATGGGTGTTGATATTGCCTATGTTACACTTCATGTGGGACTTGGCACATTCCGTCCTGTAAAGGAGGACGATATTTTAAATCATAAAATGCACAGCGAACACT
>JAZQZW010000081.1:0-1609 GCA_045634285.1 Oscillospiraceae bacterium | reverse complement strand
TACTGTTCGTTCACGACTGCAGTCACATTTGTACTGAGGTTCGTACTCATCAAGAATATTCGGTTCAAGCCCTTCAAGCAGCATGAGCGCAATTTCTTCAGGTGTTTTACCACTTCTGAATAAATCTGTAACTGAAGTTATTTTGCTGACGTTCTTTTCAATCTGTGCAATTGTTTTTTCTTCGGCAAAAGGAAGAAGCTGAACCATAAATCCACCGGCACACTGTACTGTTAAATCAGGATTTACAAGCACTCCCAATCCACATACTGTCGGAACCTGTTCGCTTGATACGAAATAGTTTGCAATATCCTCACCGATTTCACCTGAAACGATAGGCACCATTCCGCAGTATGGCTCTTTAAGCCCAAGATCCTTTGCTACTGTAAGTGTTCCGTCTGTTCCCACTGCACCTCTTACATCAAGCTTACCTATGCTGTTAAGTGGAATTTCCACAACAGGATTCTGCACGTAGCTTTTAACGTTACCCATACCGTCTGAAACAGCAAGTAACATACCTGCAGGACCATGTCCGTCAATCTTTACTGTAACAGAGTCGTCTCTGCCTTTAAGTCCGTAGCCCATCATTGAGGCAGCTATTGTAAGTCTGCCAAGAGCTGCTGTTACAACTGCACTTGTCTGATGAATTTTTTCTATTTCGTTTATTATGTCGGTTGCCTCAAGTGCCATTGATACGGCAGCAGCATCCTTTGTAATTGCTCTTTTTAATATTCCCATTATATCTCCTTTGGTTTGCGTGTCACAAAAACAGCCCTTTGTGTATCACTCTTTATGTCATCAAAGCTGTCTTCATCATATATTCCAAGTATTTCAAATCCTGTATGCACAAGCACTTGTTTTATATCTTCAATCGGATATGCCGTTTCCTGAAAATCCTCACAGTAACGGTCATAACTTCCGTCTTCGTTTGGTATAAAAAAATCAAGATAAATTGATACTGTGCTGTCTTCACAGGAGTTCTGCCATACACAGTAAACCTCTTCCGTATCAAAGACAAAAACATTGTCAGCAAGTATCTCACGGTGCTTATACTCTGTATTCATATCGAAAATAAAAAGTCCGTCTGTTTCGGTATATCTGAACACTCTTTCGAAAACAGTCTTTATATCCTCAAGGCTGTCAAGATGATTTAAGCTGTCAAGGGCGCATATTGTTATATCAGCGTTGCCGTAAAGCTCAAGCTCACGCATGTCCTGACATACATACTGAATGTTATTGCCGTTTTCATACTTCTTATTCATAGCAATACTGAGCATTTCTTCGGAATTGTCCACGCCTATAACATCGTATCCGAAGCTTTCAAAATGCTCTGAAAGTGAACCAGTGCCACATGCCAAATCAAGCAGAACACCATTCTGTTTACCGTTATGTTTTTTTATAACTGAGTTAAAATAGTCTGCTCTTTTTTTGTATTCCACATTTTCCGTAAGCAGGTCATAAACTGATGCAAATATTCCGTAGCTGTTATTCATTGTTATCTTCTTTTTTCCTGTTCATTCTTTCGAATACAATTCTGTAGCCGTCGCTTCCGTAATCGAGCGAACGCTTTACACGGCTGATTGTAGCAGTACTTGCACCTGTTGTATCAACG
>JAZQZW010000080.1:0-4071 GCA_045634285.1 Oscillospiraceae bacterium | reverse complement strand
TTTGTAAACCTCGCAGTTTCTTGCTTTCTTGCAGATACAACCCCGAAATTCTGCAAATCTGAATTTCACAACCCCTTTAGCTGAAATGCCATAAGGCTCGTAAATACGCAGTCGGCTTTGCCGTCTGCTGTGAGTGTATCGGGGTTACAACCCCGATACTTTAACTCGCAACAAAATATCAAGGGCAGATTATGAAAATCTGTCCTTGATTATTTTTTGAAATCATGCCAAAATATGCCTTTATTTCGCCCTGACCTCATGGGTGGTAGACTTATCCCACCGAGCCTTCGAAAACGCCACAAAAAGCCACACGTTTCCAACTGTGGCAGATTACGGCTCGGCACAATTTTCATTATCAGATAATATCCTTTCTTTCACCTTTTTGGGTGGCTTTTTGGCTGTTGTCATTTCAATAAAATCCCTGACATTCTGCGGTACGGTTTTTGTGTATAACTGTTCCGCATATTTTTCAAGTTCCTCCGACAACTTCATATTTTTCTGTCCGAGGTACATTTCAAGTGCTGTCAGCTTTTCCGATTCAATGCTTACTGTTACTGATTTTTTCATTTTTCTTCCTCCATTTTTTCTACATAATCGATGTACGGAATCTGAAGCCAATGTGTCCATTCACGACCTGCAAGCTGACTTCTCATAACTCCACGCAGAGTGTTTGCCGCTTCGATTACTTCACCGTTTCCAATGTAAATTCCGATATGACCGTCACTCCAGACAGCAAGTCCGGGTACTTCGGGGATGGTATCAATCGTGCCTTTAACGTTGGCATTTTCAAACATTGCATTTGCACCAACATCCATCATTCCATTCGAACCCACAACAATTTCGCCTGTCTTACTGTCATACCAACCGTAACCTTTTATCAGACCTACGCAGTCCGCTGTTCTCTTGCCGAGCCAGTTTTCATAGATAAAATCCATGTAATCCGTAACCTCACAGCCGAACACAGAAGCTCTGTCCCGGAGCAAATCTTCCGTCAGAACATTTCCGTATGTTCCGTAAATATACCCCCAACCGTTTTCGTGAGCCTGTATAGCCCACTGCACAAGTCCGAGGTTATTTTTCTTCTTAGCGTCATACTCATCGAACACAATTTCGTTGCTGAAGCTTTTTACATCACCATACTGCACATCCGAAATCTCAAACCACGCTGTCCATTTGCCCTCTGAAATCGGTTCTTTCACAATGCCTTCATCAACAGATTTTGCATAAACAACGCTGTCATTACCAACATAAATTCCGACAGTATCTCCGCTTATGACAGCTACTCCGAGCCTGTCGGGGAGGGTTGAAATATTACCTTTGACAGCTGATTTTTCGTATAACGCCTGTGCAGTTTCTGTGGGATTATCTTCCGAAATCCGTCTGCTTTCAGCGTCATAGCAGAGATAGGAAGTAATCAATCCCATGTTGTCAACAGTTCTTATACTCTTGAATTTTGCGTTATCTTCTGTAATTTTTTCGGGATATTTTTTCTTTAAGCTTCTGAACTTTTCTTCGGATAATATATTTCCGTTGGTGTGCGGAACAAATCCCCAAGCCGTTTCATAAGCATTTTCACACCACGTTGCAAGGTCAATATTGTTCTTCACACTCATATTCAGAAACAGATTTTTGTCGATGCTGACATTTGAAATCATAGAGTAAGAACGCATAAATTCCTCATAATCAATGTTGAGATTGTAGGTCATGTTAAGCACTTTTATGAGTATTTCTTCATTACGGCAGTCGTTTACGGTCTTGCAGAAATCCTTGAAAAATGTATTGCTTTTCTGAACATTTTCAAAATATGTAAAGTAAATCATCTGTGCTTTGACGATGTTTTTCTTACCGCTTTGAGCAGTCATTTCCTTTGCAATCTGCTTTCCGTCAGACTCCATCTGCGAAATCTGTAATCTCTGTTCCTTTGAAAGCGTCTGAACAAATTCATCATAATTCACTTTGTTCCCACCCGAAAAGTGATTCCCGATTGCCATTAAAACCATAGCAGGAAGGAGAGCAAGGGTAACGCTGATTGCAATAATACTTCCAACAGCCTTTCTGCCTTTTTTGTCGGTTAAAAGTGTGACAGCAATTTTCTTCAAGGCAGTCACAACGGCTGCACTCATGGGTAACACCTCACTTCCATGTCAATGCTGTTGTCGGGCAACAGCTTTTCAAGGCTGTGACGGTATTTCAAAGCATTGTGTTCGCTTGAAAAAAGTAAGGGCTGACCATTTTTCAACAGCCAGCCCTTGTGGATTTTTCTTGAATTGTATGCGTATCTCACACGCCATATTCCGTATTTTTTTATCTTCATTTTTTTCTCCCTTAAACATAAAAAAGCCGCATTTTACTGCGGCTTAATTTCAGTTATTTAACACATCTTCATTCCAAAATCTTCTTTTGGTTCTTCATTGTCTGTCATTTCAATATCTTCCTGCTGTCTTAACTCTATACCGTCAATACACATATCATAAACAAAATTTACAGCCTTGTCGAGTGTATCATTTGTATAGTAATCGCACAAGATTTCATTGAATTCCTCAAGCTTTTCATTTGGTACTGAAATAATACCACAGCCGTTCTGAATCATTATTTTGTTTGCGGCAAGCATTGCGGTACGCTTATTCCCATCCCAGAAAAGCTGTGCTTTCATAAGTTTGAACATTGCAACAATTGACTTTTCAGTAGGATTCTGTATATCCTCTAATTCTTCAAGTATTGCGTTTGCTGATTCCTTTGTCGGCACAGGCGGTACATAATTTGTTCCTGATATATACACACTTCCTGTTCTCAGATTCCCCCATGAAAGAGCCTCATCTCTTGCAACATCAGCATGAATTCGGCATATATAGTCAAGCGTAAGAGGTTCATTTATTGTATTGAATATTGTATTCCATGCATGTTTAAGATTAGTAATTTTCAGAATATCTTCAACATCAACCCCTGTAACTTTTGCCTTTTCGATAATGGCATAAGTCTGAGGGAATGTAACATTTATACCCTCAAGTCTGGCAGATTTCCATATATAATCTACGATATTACGCTTTGCCACAAATATGTTTTCTTCAACTGTCAGGCTAAACTTATTTTTCATGCATATTCCTCCAAGTTTTATTAAATACAGTATATCACATTATTTATGCAAAATCAAGATTTTCATAATATAATGCTTATCTTCCACCCGCCTTTCCAAACAATTTTTCTTTATGCTCAGGAGCACGAACCTGAAGCAGATAGCGTTCATTTCCACACCTGTAAAGGCATGAACCACGCTCGGGATACTTAATCAGAGAAAACTCCGACATTTCAAGCTGAAGGATGTCTGTGTATGCTTTCGGTTCAATGTTTCCGGCATTGAACAGGAACTGATGTGTCGGTATTGCAAACAGTGGTTTTGTAAATTCTCTTATTTCGGGTATGAGGAAATCTTCAATATTCTGACTTGATATCATCACAGCCGAATCCTTTTTTCTTACACGCTTCATGGCATTTCGGATATACTCAATGGCTGTCAGATTTGTTAAAAATAAGTAGAGCTCGTCAATGGCAGCAACAGTATTTCCGTGACTCAGCAGACGGTTGTTCATATAGCTTAAAATGTTGAACAGCAAAGTATCCTTGAGCCTTTTATTTGTGTCCATAAGGCCTTTTACACCGAAGCATATGAACTTTCCGTCACGGATATTTGTACGGCCATTGAAGTATTTTGCCTCCGTACCTTTGCACATACTGTGAATTCCAAGACATATATTCTGCAGATTTTCTTCTGTGTACAGGTTTTTCTTTTCGTGGTCGAACAGCATATATTCTCTCTCGATAAGGTCGTATAAATCCTGCATAACAGGATAATCTGACGGCTTTATTTTCTCAAAATCGGTACAGTCATCAATGCCGAATCTTGCATAAAGCTTCATTAACATCAGCTCTATTGTATCGATTTCGCTGTCTGAAAAGTCTTTATATGCTCTGAAAAAATCCTTTAAATATGAAATGTGCTGCTTTAATCCCGATGTCTTTAACATTGTATTTTCATCGCAAGCAGTAATATTGCAGTTATCATTTTTGTAAGTG
>JAZQZW010000079.1:0-25926 GCA_045634285.1 Oscillospiraceae bacterium | reverse complement strand
TTATTATTTAATATGAATAATCATATCACCCATAGCTTCAATATAATATTGAGCCTCGTCATTTGTATCCGGTTCTTTTCCGTTTACTGTTACATCACCGTCAATAACCTTAAAGCTGTAATCTGACTTATCTCCGTAAAGCGTAAGCTCCGCATCGCCGCCGTCAGACTGAAGTGCAGAATCTCCCGTAATCATACCCGAAAGCTTTAAATCACCGTTATTTTTCAAAATCAATGACTCTGTAGTGAAATTGCTGAATACAGCCGTATCTGAATTTAAATTCAGGTCTGCTTCTATGGCATTTATATTAACACCATTAAGATTAGCACCCTTATTATTTATTTCAGCATGACTACATGTAAGATTTTTTATATGATTGTCACCTTCAGCACAATCGATAAATACCCTGTCAGCAGTCAGATAGCTAACGTTCAGCTCTGCGTATTTGGCAGTAATTTCTACATCTTTCAGACTTATATCAGCAGGAACATAAATATTTATTGTTCCGTCTGCCTTTTTATAACCCGGAATAAAAATGGTTTCATACCATTTTTTTGTATTATAAATAAGCTTTAATGTATTATTGCTTGTTATATACTCAATCAAATCCTTAGTAATGTTTTCGGCTTCAATATAAAAATCAGTAACATCATTTGTACATATAATATTCACATCAGCAATAGATACATCGATATCTAGATTTACAATACTTGATGCTGTGATATTTGCTTCAAATTCATTAAGTTCAAGCTTGTTGTTATAGTCTTTTGCAGCACCTTTGGACAAACCCACAATAATCAATGCAGCACCAATAGCAATAATAATCAGCGGAATTATAATTTTAAGCTTCTTTTTTATTTTCATTTTTCCGCCGCCTTTCTTTTAAACTGCTTGTTCACTAATGCAAAAGTACCTGCCACAGCCTTTTTTATTACAAAGAAAACAAAATTCATAGCCGGCATAAAAAGTAAAACAGGAATGCCAATCAGCACAATTCCGATTCCTATTGCCACAAGAGAAACAGATTGCAGACTTAATATATAAGGTACACCCATCGCAATCATACCCACACCAAGACACGCAATTGCAACAAGTGCGCCTGCAACCAAAAGTGCAAAACCGGCAAGTGCCAGTACAAACAAAATAACAAGCACTACAACAACAGGTGTAAGTAATCCTAATATTATGTACGATTGTTTTCTCTGCTTTTTATCAAGTCTGTTCTGAGAATTTTTGACGTTCTTTCTTGTTTCATGCACCATTCCCGAAAGTGTATGACGATTTTTAGTAAGTATTTTGTTGGCAAGCATACGTGGAGAGCCCAGATTCATTATTACGTATCTTTCGTTCTCAGTACCTGCATCATCAAAATACTTTTCATAATATTGCATAGCAGCTCTGCGTTCCTTTTCAGGAAGTGGTTTCAAATACTGCTTAAGCTTTCTTAAATAATCATATTTTGTCATGTTAGACTAAAGCCTCTCTGATATATTTCAAGCAAAATTGTTTGTAAATACAAACATCACCAATATATATTATAACTCAGATAACAAAAAATGTCAACTTAATTAAAGCACGAAAAAGCGGACTTTTAAAGTCCGCCTGTTCACTCAGTAATATTTATAGCAAAATAATACTTCATTGTAAGATTTTTATCTTTTGTACCCCAGTTGACAGTAGCTTCAATATAATATTTGTTTCCTGCTGCACCAGGCATCTGAAGCTTTGTCTGTGGTTCAATTATGCATTCAAATTTCTCATTATATACTGCATATGTTGGTTTTCCGGTATAATCTTCTGTATAAGAAATTTCAATTTTACAATTTTTATCATTTGGAAAATAGTCAATCTGTGGTATTTCATCAGCGTTTTCTATAGAAACAAAATTTTCCGTTTTATTTTCCTCATCACCATAATTGTAACTGTATTTATAACCGTCAACACTTATGATTTCATACCCATTTGAAACGCCCACATATCCGACGTATTCATCAAGAGGATTTCCACGTGTAAGTATCTTAAAGCCGCCACAGACAACCATTACAAAACCAATTATAATACAAAATCTTCGTATTCTTTCATACTTATTCATTTCTAAGTTTTCTTTCAAATTCCTTGAGATAATATGATACAACATCCTTCATAGGCTCACAAAGTCTGAGTGCCTCTTTAAGTGAACGGATATACGCTATATCGTTCCCGTCATTCTGTGCTGTAAATGCAAGAGTCATATAATAGCCGAAACGATGAAGTTCCGGAAGAACATCTGCATCCTCAGGATTAAGAAGCTCAGGATTGTAAATGTTCATTACATAGTCAGAAAGGGTACATACAAATGTATCAAAAAGAATACCCTTGTCATCATATGAAAGTGTAACAGAGCCTTCAACAGCAAATTCAAGCGCTGTCACCATAAAGTACATTTTCTTTATGCTGTCTGAAAAATTATCAATATTGCAGTAATCGAGAGTAGTTTTAGCATATTCACGATAACCGTCAAAAATCACACGTAAATTATCCCTGATTTGTTTATGACTCATTTGCTCAATTGCAAGTGATAAATCTACATCATATTTCATAGCAAGATATATACCGACAGAATACCCGTCATTCCAGTCTTCTATACAATCAACAAAAAGCTGAATTTTTGCTGAAATATCCTTGCCTTCAGCATCTGCCTTTACAAGTTTCATAAGGTCAATAAACGGAGCATTCACCCCTGATGAAATCATAGCATTCATAAAATCATCACGTTCAGATAAATGTTCAAGATAATACTGCTGCATCATATATAAAACAAGCCTTGTCTTATCAGAATTGCCTAGTTTTAAAATATTCTGATATACAATTGCTATATGAGAATAATCTTTTGTTTTATCAACAAGTTCACGAATAATATTAAGATATAATTTTACATTTTCATAAATCATATCCTCAATATCTGTTTTATCAAGATAATCCAATGCTTCATCATATTTTTTCAAATTGTTTGCACAATTTGCCATACTTAAGAATTGCTCTTGATAATCACCCTGTGTAAGCCCTCTATGAGGACAGGAACGAAGAATAGCTGTCTGAAGTTCATCATTTTGATATTTATCATAATATTCAAAATATTTATTAAAGTATTCATATGCTTTACCATAATCCATATAATCGGATTCCATCATATAAAGTCTTGCTGCATTCCAGTAAACTGTTACAGTAGTAACCGTAATCAAAAACTCTTTATGATTTAAAAAGTCTTCGATATATTTAATAGCCTTATCGAGTTTTTCCTGAGCAATATAGAACTGAATAATTTTTGGATAAACTGCAAGGCCAAAGGAAGATTCCAGATTTTTCTGTGCCGCATCATAATATTCAAGATAAAACTTTTCCCACTTTTCGAATTTGCAGTATTCCTCATCCATACCACATGCCTCACACAAATGAGCAAGTGTTCTTAAATCTGTAGGATTTTTTTTGTATTCTTCAAGAAGCGGCGGCAGATTTCTGCTTCCTTTTTTATTTACTTCCGCTCTGTTTGCATATACATAACCATAATGATGTATTTTAGTAGAAAAAACTCCATGCGGATTATGCTGTGGAAGACATTCATGTATTGTTCCTTCAAATTCTATTCCTTCTCCAAGTTTTACAAGTCTTGGGGCAAGGAACTGATCATAAGGTTGTTTTCTTCCTGATGAATAATTTAAAATCATGATACTTGCTGAATTGTACCTGTTATATAATTCAGGCATTGTAAAAAACTTAATCATTTCATCACAATCATCATCGAGATATTCATCAGCATCAATCTGCATAAACCAGATTCCTTTAGCTTTTTTTAATCCAAAATTTCTCGCTGCAGCAAAATCATCAATCCATTCAAAATCATATACTTTATCAGTGTATTTTAAAGCGATTTCCTTTGTGTTGTCAGTTGACCCTGTATCTACAATAATAAGCTCGCTAGATACATTATCAAGAAGTTTTTTTAGTGCAGAAAGGCAATTTTCAAGATGCTTTTCTTCGTTTTTAACAATCATACCAACCGTCAGAACGATTTGATTCGGATCATCTATATATATTGTTCTTTTAATGTTAGACTTCATTATTTACTCCTTTAATTTTAAAGTATTAAAACCTTCACAAGCTAAAACTTTAATACTGTAAAATTGTTTATAAATTGTAATAACCCGCCCTCTTTAAAGGACGGGTTATTATAGTTATTAAACTAATTTGTAAACAAATTCCACAAAAACAATTACTGTAAGAGTGAAAGTACATTCTGTGGCTGAGTATTTGCCTGAGCGAGCATAGCCTGAGCAGCCTGTGTAAGAACGTTGCTCTGAGTATAGCCCATCATTTCCTTAGCCATGTCTGTATCACGGATACGGCTATTAGCATTTTCCATGTTTTCCTTAGCAGTATCAAGGTTGTTGATTGTGTAATCAAGTCTGTTCTGTGTAGCACCGAGCTGAGCTCTCTGGAGAGATACCTGGTCGATAGCATCACGAATCATTTCAGCTGACTTAGAAGCCATAGCCTGATCTGAAATGTTGATTGTCTTACCAGCTGTCCATGATGAAGCAACACCCTTTGTCATGTTTTCTGTACCAACATTAACAGTGTTTGCACCTGATGTGCTGTTGCCGATTGTAAGAACTTCACTTCTAGTACCTGAACCATCAGCCTTGTTAAATGTAACATTTGAGCTCATAGCCTTGAACAGGTTGTCAGTTGTCATTCTCTTGATTGAAACTGTAAGCTTATCGCCCTTGTTTGAAGTTTCACCAATCTGGAGTGAAATTGCCTTACCCTTAGCACCAGTCTTCCAGCCTGTACCATCATCAGCAGCAACTGATGTTCCGGCACCATCAAGGTTACCGTTGAGGAGCTTGTTGCCGTTGAAGTTAGCTGTAAGAGCAATTCTGTCGATTTCTGCACAAAGCTGATCCATTTCAGCCTGAAGAGCAGCTCTGTCTGTACCAGCGTTGAGTGCACCACCAGCAGTTGTACCATAAGCAGCAGCACCTGTGATACCAGAATCTTCGTTGATACCGTTAGCTGACTTTTCAGCAAGTTCAACCATTCTGTTGAGCATGTCATGGATTTCGCCCATGTAACCTTCAGTTGTCTGAATCATTGAGATACCATCTTCACAGTTAGCTGAAGCAGTACCTAAAGCCTTGATCTGAGCCTTCATCTTTTCAGAAATAGCGAGACCTGAAGCGTCATCGCCTGCACGGTTGATCTTGTAACCTGAAGCGAGTTTTTCGAGTGACTTAGCATTTGTCTTGCCATTCTTGTTTAAGTTTCTGTGTGCATTTAATGCATTAACATTAGTTCTAACTACCATTCCCATAACAATACCTCCATGTTATAATTTAATTTTCAGAAGCATCCTTGCTCCTTTTTTGATTTTTATGAGAAAAAACATTCATCGGTCGTTTCTTCTTGCGGGGGCCCTTCCGTTTGAAGAAGTTTTCCGATTCATTTTGTTTACATATTATATATCGTTCATTTTCGCAAAACTTAAATACCAAATCCTGCACAAATAAAAATAATATTTTTGTGTATTTTTACTAAAATTCAATGTTTTCTGCCAGCGAAGGACTTGCAATAACTGCAATATTATCTTTCATAAACAGATGGCAATCATAAAGTGGCTTGTTTACTACATGCGTACTTTCACCAACTTTAAAATTTACAATAGGATTCAGCTGCTTACATTTTAAATCGCACGCCTTTGCAGTTTCTTCCATTTGTATGGTAAGTTCCTCAAGATTTCTTTCAAGAGTTTCTTTTTGCGCACTCATAAACTTTGCCTGGATTCTCATCTGTTCAAGCCTGTCAAGACGATCCTGCGGCATTCTGTCAATGTTTGATTCGATATAATTGATGTCCTGATTAAGTCTGAACAGCTTGTCACTCACCTCTTTAAGTGAATGCTGAATATTATGCTGTCGCTTAATCATATTAGGAGGACAGCCAAGCACAATATCAGTTTTTAGGCATGCATTGTTAGCCGCTCCGATAATGTTTGCTTTAATAGCTTTGCCTGCAATCAGCTTTCCACCTGTAACTGAACCTTTCTTTCCCGAAACATAGATACTGTCTCCACTTGAAAGCTCTGAGTACATAACCTGGTCAACATCTATATTCCCTTTAGCATAAACATGGCAATTTTCAAGGAAAATGCACTTAACATTTCCACTGGCTCTTATAACGCCTTTTCCGCCGCCTGTCATACCATGCTTTATAATTACATTTGATGCAGATACAATGTCAGCACCTTCTGCAGTGCCAAGAATCGTGATATTTCCCTCCGCTTTTACAGAAAATCCTTCACGAACATCACCCTTGATAAGAACATCACCTGCAAAATTAATATTCCCACTTGCATTGTCAACATCATTTTCAATTGTCAGAAGCTCATTTACAAGAAAAACCCCGTCCTTAAAGACAAGCTCACCGTCTTTAAGCGTAATAAGCTGACTCTTATCTTCTGTCAGACCGGTATTTTTACCCTGTGGAATTTTCGGATTTTTTCCCTGACGTGCTGTTACAGTCTTACCATCAATTCTTTGTCCGTCAACCCCTTCAACAGGATAAACAATATCACATATTACATCATTTGCATGAACACTGTTTACGTTATTCAGTTCTTTATAATTGAGATTACCACGCTCATCTTCACGAATATTTATAGTATTATTGCGTGAGAATTTATCAACTATAAACCCATCTTTACCATGAACAACTTCAGTGCCTCTTGCTACTTCAAAAATCTGCAAAAATTTTTTCTTCTGACATATTGCAGAAATTAAAGTTTTGTCAATTCCGCTTATAACAGAATTGTCAAAAAGATGCTTGTTTACATCATCTTCTGTCAATTCCTTACCACCATTAAGAGCAGGAATAATCATCATCCATGCATGAATTCTGTCCTTTGTGGTATATATAATAATCTGGGAATCAAACGGTTTTTTTCTGCCGCTTTTTTTGTCTTTTTCGCAATTATACTTTAATTCCTCGTAAGTTCCGTAATCAGTGGTTTCCTTTAAAATCGCCTCAAAATCATGGATTTCAATATCTCTTGAAAAATCATCAAGACTTTCGTTCACCGATTCTTTTATAATGTCCTTTAAATACTTGATACATGAACTCTGAACATGTTTTAAAAAGATGAGAAATTCCTGCTGATTTTCATCAAAACTCACATATTCATCGGACTCACTGATTTCATTGAGCTTTGTATTTGTTTCAATAATAGGCTTGAGTATATATTCAAGCGGTTTAAAATCAGCTCCTGATTTATTGTTATAAACATTCCAGAGAAGCTTCATAGGAGAATTTGAAGAAATTGTAATTCTCTCCATTATAACATTTTCTTTTTCTTCTTGAGTTACATAAACAGGTACAGTCGGTTCTTTTTCTTCTGTGATTTCTACTTTAATTTCTTCAATATTCTTGTGCTGAATTTCTTCCTTATGCTTTTTAAATAAACCTTTTTTAAAAAAATCAAATGCCATAAATTATACCCCCTTATGTCATTTTCTTATAGCAGACCACTTCTCTGACTGTTCAGAGATTCTCGCTGCATTTTAAACAGGAATGAACAAAGTGCATCAGAAGAATCTGCATTGTCACCTGTATATTTACATCCGTACTGAAACATATTTTCATCTTCGTTCGGAATTATTCTGACAATCTCGCATGGGAAGGTATGTTCTTTACCAATCCCTCTGCCATTAGGCGTAAGTTTAATAACAATAGAAACAATAGAACCTTCCTGGAATTCATGGTCTGTTTTAAATCTCAGACCACTTAAGCTCATATCAAGAACCTTTACTTCCTTTTCCTGTGAAGGACCTCTTTTTCTGTAAATAACTTTAGCATCGACATACATATCAACACGGAAAAAATTTCGTCTTTCCTTACTTGTCAGAATGGAAACATTCATCATACTAAGCTCGCCTTTTGTAGATGTATAAACATTTCCTACAATAACCTTGAATCCAAGCTTTGTATTAAAGATATTAACCTTTACAACCTCGCCAAAGTCCATAACTCTGAGTTCTTTTTTGCCGCTGTAAATTTTTATGTACTTGTCAGTAACCTCTTTGACCTTTCCGATTGCCATCAACAGGTTATCCATTGTTTTAATTTCACATACCGATTCGGCATATTCTTTTTCAATAGGCATTGCCATTAGCTGTTCCTCCGATTGTTTATTTTTTGTTTTTTCCCTTATCGTTTCTTAAATCAGCAGTGCTTTTAAGGAGTTGACAATAAATTGCAGCTATAACCTCGTAAAGCTCAGGAGGAATCGGACTCCCGACATCAAGCATACACATAAGTGATGCTGCACTGTCATCACGATAAACAGGTATTCCGTTTTGTTCTGCGATATTTATAATTTTATTAGCAATTTCACCGTAACCGGAGGCAATAATAACAGGTGCCTTATCGGTATCGGCATTATATTTTAAAGCAACCGCTTTATTTTTCTTGTTATTATATCCTAACATTAATCCCCATCCTCTTTTGCGGGAGTGTCGGGAAAACTTCCACAAGTGAACGTGTTTTTTCAAGTTTTCCTACTTTAATATTTTCAAAGCCGTACTCCGAAAAGCTGACGCTTTTTCTTATATCTGTCGCCAACGAATCCATCATCGACTCAACTGCTGCAGGGCATAACAGCGACATATTAATTTTTTTATCCCTGACAAAAAGCTCTGTTTCAAATCTTCCCACATCAGGTATATCAAAAACCAGAAGCATATGAATAAGCCTTCCCTGTTCGCCGGAAGATTTTGATTCATTGTTTACTCTTTTGTCCTCTTCATCAGGATTTATCCACATTTCACCAAAAGCCTTGAAAATACCATCATCAATCGGAATAACAAAATGCAGAAGCGGAGTAAAGTTACTCGGAGATGATAAAAGCGAATGAATAACCGTTTCAACAGTTTCACCCTTCATCTGCATTACACTTTCGGTGTCCGTCTGTTTTTCAAGTATTCTTACAAGTGTATCAAGCACCTTTGAGCTTCCTTTTCCTCTCTCAAAGCCTGCAATACAATCGTAAAGCTTTTGCAGAAAAACTGTTTTCTTTTCTTCCTGAGGAATAAATCTGAGTACTTCTCTTACCGAATCACCAAGAAAATTTTCATTTGTGTTATATCTTGACAGATTATATGTAATCATTGAGCAAAGGCTTGAAAGCTTACTGCTGAACATAATACTCTGACTGATATCCTGCATAACCTTTGCTGCTTCCTGTTTAAGCTCAGGAAAATTTTCAGATGCTTTAGGGTCAGCAAATTTCTGTGCAAGCTTCATAAGATTTTCCGAAAGCTGTTTATTAGGAGAAAGTGTTTCGGAAAGATATGTCATAGTTCCCGAAAGTGCCTTTAAAATTTCGGGATTGCAGTTTTCCGTATTTATTGCTTTTAAAAGGTTTGTGACCGAAGTTTTAACCTCCGGTGACGGATTGTTCTTTACGAGGTCACGGAGAGTATCGAACAAATCTCCCTTGAATGCAGTCGAGTCCTTTTCCTGCCTCATAAGTTCTTCAACAAGATTTTCGGGCCTGACAGCAAGCTGGTTAAAAAGTTGTTCAAATTCTTCTGTAACCGTCTGATTCTGCATGGAAATTACTCCGACAATCTCCTGCAGAAGCATTATATTTTTAATGAAATTTACAGTTACCGTCGGGTCCTTGAGCATATCAAGGAGAATTTCAGGCGCTAACTGCTTGTCAATATTACCTGTGTTTTGCTTTAAAAGCTCCGATTCGGCAAGTGCCTGCGGAACTTTAGATAAATTTGAAACGTCAAAAGGGGCGAGATCTGTACTTAAATGTTCTCGCAACGGCTGAACAATATTTTTATTAGTTATCGGTGTTGCCGACCTTATCATGTCAGCCATTTTAATCCCCCTTTCAAAACGTTTTTACTGAACTGAGATTATTTTCTCAGACTGTTTGCAACCTGTTCAATTTCATCGGCTGTTGTAACGACTCTTGCTGAAAACTGGTATGCCTTCTGTGAAACAATAACATCAGCAAATTCCTTTGCTATATCAACATTTGAGCGTTCAAGTGATTTTTCGTAAATCTTGTATACACCTCTGTCAGCAATTTCAGGCTCACCGGAAATATCTGACGGAATATAGCTTTCGTAATTTGTTCTGTAAAGTCCGAATTCATTCGGAAAAGTAAACACACCAAGTCTGTCTGCCAGACCGTTTGTTTCAATGCTCTTACCAATTTCATAAGGTACCTGAATACGCTCATAATTGCTGTCAAGTACATATGAACCATCGGCAGTTACAAGATAAGCGTCTTCATTTTCGCCCTCAATACTAAGGTCAAAAGAACCATTTCTTGTGTATTCAATTCTGTCGTTTCTTTCAACAGCAAAAAGACCTTCCCCTGCAATAGCAAAGTCAAGCTCATAGCCTGAATTATAGAGCGGTCCCTGTGTAAAAAGTAAATCCTGATTTGAAAGCATTACACCATGACCTGAGTGAATATGTGCATCATCTTCAAGCTCTCTGTTTATGTTAACATCCATATTTGAATAAAGAAGTTCACGGAATTCAGGTTTTGTAGCCTTAAAACCGTATGTATTTGAGTTAACAAGATTGTGTGAAGTAACATCTATTGCATACTGGTGCGCACGAAGACCTGAAGCACCTGTATAAAAAGCTCTGTTCATAATTTTCTCCTTAAGATATCCTGCTGGGGTTTATTACTGTATACTTGAAAGTGTCGCAGCTTTTGCATTCATTGTATCAACTGTTGTAAGTGCGGTTGCACACGCCTGCAAATTACGCTGAGATTCAATAAGTCTTGTATACTCCTGATTCATATCAACATTTGAACGTTCAAGTGTCTTCTGATAAACTGTTGCATTCTGCAGGGTTTGTGCGTTTTCAGTAATGAACATTCCGTTGTCAAACTTATAAATAGCAGCATTTTCAGCCGGCTGAGTAATTAAAAGCTTGTCAATATATCTGCCGTTCTGGTCAAAGACATATCCTTCATCATTTACAGTAAAATCCGGTCCACCGATGTAAAGATCTCCACTTTCACCAAGAACTCTGCCAATACCGTCAAGAACAAGATAACCTTCATCATCAATATTAAAGTTACCGTTTCTTGTAAGATATGTTCTTTCCTCACCTCTGATATTAAAGAACCCTTCACCTACAAGAGCCATGTCATATGGCCAGTCTGTATCTTCAAGTGAATTTTTGTTGAAGTTTGTTTCAACAATATCAACAAGTGTTACAGGGTCTCCCTCACCGATATTTGTATATTTACCGTTTTCAAATCGTGTGAGATAGTCATGCTCAAAAGTAGACTGAACAAGTCTGCGGCTTCTGTAACCTACTGTCTGTGAATTGGTAATATTATTACCGATTTCGTTGATATTTCTCTGCTGCACGAGAATACCCGAAGCAGCTGTATAAAAACCTGCTAACATAAAATTTCCTTTCTAATTTATGTAGTCATTCATTTTATCTTTAAGTTTTGAAATTGCCCTTGTGTTAATCTGAGAAACTCTCTGGACACTTATGTCAAGAACTTTGGCAATATCAGAAAGATTGAGATTTTCATAGTAATAAAGCGAAACAACAAGCCTTTCTCTTTCAGAAAGCTCATCTATAGCCTCCTTTAAAGCAACCTTCAATTCATTTTTAAGGGTTTTCTTTTCAGGGGTTATATCATCAAGTGTACTGCTTTCAAGGGCGCTTTTCATCTGTGTAACATTCTGAATAAGCTCCTCAAATGAGTAAACGGTTGAATTTGAAATTTCGCAGTTATATTTTTCAAGCTTATCAACAGTAATACCAAGCTCACCTGCTACCTCTTCATTGGTCGGCTCTCTCATAAGCCTTGAGGAAAGCTCGTTGTATGTATCATTTATTTTTTTTGCATTTGCCCTGACACGTCTTGGAATCCAGTCCTGTTTCCTGATAAGGTCAATTATCCCACCACGTACTCTCATATAAGCATAAGACTCAAACTTGACATCTCTTGTATAATCAAACTTATCTACACAATCGATAAGAATTATCATACCATGATTTATCATATCCTCAATTTGAGCCTGAATGCTGACTGAGCCACGCAGCTGCAGGGCTGCAATCTTTGAAATATGGGCATATGCCATTACAATTCTGTTTCGAAGCTTTATATCGCCTGTTTCCTTATACTTTCTGTGGAGTTCAAAAAATTCTTCTTCTGACAGCTTTTCCTGTGCAGTCAACTGATTCATTTTTATTCCTCCTTTATATATATTATATACAAAAATTACAAATATGGCAATACCTAATTTGAAAATTTTCTAAATATTTTTACTGAATTTCGATTGAACCAAGTGCCTGAATCTGAATGTGAGCATCAATTTCGTTAAATGAAAGAACAATAACATTCGGACAGAACTGATCAATAAGCTTCTTGTAGTAAATACGTACAATCGGAGATGTAAGAATAACAGGAACCTGAACGATATCACGTATTCTTTCAATCTGATTTGTAGTTGCCACAATAATTTTCTGAATGCTGTCCTGATCAAGTGCAAGATATGAACCGCTGTCCATCTTCTTTACAGCACTCATAATGAGATTTTCAACCTTTGCATCAAGGCTGATCACCTTGAGCTGATCTGCATCTGCAAACTTATGAGAAATAGTTCTCTTAAGTGACTGACGTACATATTCTGTAAGCATATCAGTATCCTTGATTTTAGGACCATAATCTCCAAGCGTTTCAAGAATAGTTTCCATATCTCTGACAGGAACCTGTTCCTGAAGAAGTCTGCAGATAACCTTCTGAAGATCACCTATTGTAATAGCAGAAGGAATTGTATCATTGACGATAGCTTCATTTGTCTTACGCAGATTTTCAAGCATATTGTTGATTTCTGCTCTGTTTACAAGCTCAAATGCATGAGCCTTGATAATTTCTGAAAGATGAGTGATGATAACAGATACAGGGTCAATAAGTGTATATCCCAGAAGCTCTGCCTTAACCTTCTTGTCATCACTAATCCACTTAGCCTTGATACCGAATGCCGGTTCGATTGTTTCAATACCGTCAACTGTATCGTCTTCTTCAGACGGTGCTAGTGCCAGGAAGTGGACAACAAGAATATCGCCTCTTGCTACTTCTTCACCCTTTACACAGATTGAATACTGGTTCGGGTTGATAAGACCGCTGTCCTTGAGCTGTACTGGCGGAATAACGATACCCATTTCAAGAGCGTATTGTTTTCTGAACATAACAACTCGGTCAAGGAAGTTACCACCGCTACTTTCATCAACAAGCGGGATAAGGCTGTAGCCGAATTCAATCTTAATCTGTTCAACATTAAGAAGTTCATAAAGATTATCAATATTACGATAGTATTCCGCCTCACTGGTGAT
The DNA here is from genome assembly GCA_045634285.1 of Oscillospiraceae bacterium. GTDB lineage: Bacteria > Bacillota > Clostridia > Oscillospirales > Ruminococcaceae > Porcipelethomonas. Next base: position 12,498 of record JAZQZW010000079.1, on the reverse strand, counting down.
TGTTTCAGTCGGAACATCATCAGCAAAATCGTCAACCTGCGGAACATACTGTCTTTGTTTTCTGAGAATAAGAAAACCTCCGCCAATAAGAATAATTGACATAAGAATAATCTGAACAGGCGGGAATCCGATAAGCATAAGAAACAGAAGCGCGACACCACCGATAATCAATACAGTAGGCTGTCCTGTAAACTGCTTGATAAAATCGCTGTTCATTTCTGCTTCAGATGATGAACGTGTTACAAGCATACCTGTTGATACAGAAATCAGAAGCGCAGGAATCTGAGACATAAGACCATCGCCACAAGTAGCAACGCTATATGTCTGAATAATTGTCATAAAGTCGCCTTCACCGTTTATGAAGCCGATAACAATACCACCGATTAAGTTTATAAGGGTTACGACAATTGACATAATAGAGTCACCCTTTACAAACTTGGAAGCACCGTCCATCGCACCGAAGAAGCTTGCTTCTCTCTGAATATCGGCACGACGCTGTCTTGCAGTCTGTTCATCAATAAGTCCTGAGCTTAAGTCGGCATCAATTGCCATCTGTTTACCAGGCATAGCGTCAAGAGTAAATCTTGCAGATACTTCAGCTACACGCTCTGAACCCTTTGTGATAACAAGGAACTGAACGAGAACTACAATGAGAAATATTACAAGACCTACAACAATATTTCCTCGGATAACGAACTCACCGAACGTCTTTACAACCTCACCGGCATAACCGCTGTTTGTAAGAATTGAACGTGTAGAAGAAATATTAAGTGCAAGTCGCAGAATTGTTGTAACAAGGAGCAAAGTCGGGAATACTGAAAAATCCAGTGCTCTTTTTACATACATGGTCATAAGGAGAATGACCAGTGATACAGCCAGCTGCATAATAAACATAAAGTCCAGAAGTGCAGTCGGCAGTGGTATAATAATTAAAAATACTATAAGAATGACGAACGCTGAAACACTGTTCGTCAGCATACTCAATATTTTTTTCAACTTTTACTCAATTCCTTTTCTTTTAAACTGTATACATAAGCGAGTATCTCAGCAACAGGACCGTAAAATTCCGAAGGAATTTCCCTGTTGATATCAACCTCTGCATACAAAGCTCTTGCAAGGGGTTTATTTTCCATGACCGGTATATCATGTGCCTCTGCAATTTCTATTATTTTAAGAGCCATATAGTCTTCACCCTTGGCTACAATTACAGGAGCATTATTTTTATCATGGTCATATTTCAGAGCAACAGCAAAATGAGTAGGGTTTCTGATAACAACGTTTGCTTCAGGAACTGCCTGCATCATACGCTGTCTTGACATCTGCTGCTGTTTTTGTTTAATCTGACCCTTTATCTTAGGGTCACCTTCAGTCATTTTATATTCTTCTTTTACTTCTTGCTTTGTCATTTTAAGGTTTTTCTCATATTCCCATTTCTGATACATATAGTCAAACCCTGCAACAAAAGCAAATGCGATCATGACCTTTACAGATACATTCCAGATAATCCCACCGATTGCCGAAGCAGACTCAGCTATATCCATGTCAATCATCTTCGGAAATTTGGTAATTTCATCTTCAAGAGTCATGTATATAATATAAAACAGGATTACAATTTTAATGATTGATTTAAGCAGCTCAATCATTCCTTTAAGTGAAAAAAGATTCTTTATTCCGTTTAAAGGATTCATTCTGCTGAATTTGGGCTTTAGGGCTTTAAAGGTCACAAGTCCTTTTGTCTGCACAACCGTTGCTATAATACCTATAAATGAACCAATAATCATTATAGGTCCCACACCAATTACAAAGGCAACAATACAGTCAATAAAAATGGGCATAAAAGCCGAACTGTCGATTGAATCCATTGTACCGATAAGTGCAAAAAAAGACCTGATAGATTCAGCCATTGCTGATTCTGTAACCGGATACAGCAGCTTAAACGCAGCAAATGTAATAATAAGAGAAGCGGCAATAATTATTTCCTTACTTTGAAATATATTACCTTCTTTTCGTTGGTCCTGTCGTTTTTTGGGGGTGGCTTTCTCGGTTTTTTCTTCTGATGAATCCGGCAAAGCATCTCCCCCCTTTTTAACCGTTGACCGTAAGTGAATTCAAAGCGTTTTTAAGCTCATCAAAGAGCAGTATTATATAATTATCTACAAATGTTCCTATCGGCGATGCAAGCACAAATAAAAGCACTATCGCAAGCAGTATTTTAAGCTGAAAGTTGATAACAAATACATGTATCTGCGGAATCAGCTTCATAAGAATACCAAGTGAAATTTCAAGAATAAGCTCTGCCGCAATAAACGGAATCGCAAGCTTCATTGCAAGCGAGAATATACTTCCGAATAAATCAATTGCAAAGGATGTTGCACCCATTACCGAAAAGCCTTCCATTCCAACAGGCACAATATCAAAAGATGATACCGCAACACCTATCAGCGTCAGATGGCTATCTGTAACAAAAAAATACAGCATAAATAAAAGATGCAGTAAATGGGATGCGGTTGCTGACTGCATATTTGTTGCAGGGTCAAAAACCTTTGCCATACCAAAACCCATATTCATGTCAAGTATGTCACCGACAGCAAGAAGCATATAATAGAATATGTTAAATACATATCCCAGAAGAAATCCCACAAAAATTTCTTTTATAAAGTTCAGTAAGAAATCAAACGTTCCGGGATTATAGTCCGCAGGTATCTGTATTGCAGGTGTAATCAAAACAGTTACGCACAGAACAAGTGCCGTACGTATCATTGCCGGAATATTTGTTTTTGATATTACAGGATTAAAAAATATAATCCCTGAAATTCTGGCCAGTACCAGAACGTAAATATAAATGTTATCTACAAAAAACTGTAATTCTTCCAAAACGCTGACCTCATATTACTGAAATCATATCAAAAATACTGTTGAAAAATTCTGTAATAACCGTCATCATCCATGACCCCAGTACAAGAAGCATGATTGACAACACAAGTACCTTAGGAACAAAAGTCAGCGTCTGTTCATGAATCTGAGTTGCTGCCTGAAAAATCGCAATAACAAGACCGATAAGAATACTTACAATAAGCATAGGACCTGCAATTTTAAATGCAACAATAAGCGCTGACTGAAAAATTTCCAGTATCTTTCCCTGATCCAATCAAAACACCACCCTTGTCACCGAAATCCCATAATAAGGGATTCAAATAATAAATTCCATCCGTCAACAATCACGAAAAGCATAAGCTTGAACGGCATTGAGATTGTTGTTGGCGGAAGCATAACCATACCCATCGACATAAGCGTACTTGATACGACAAGGTCGATGATAAGAAATGGTATATAAAGCAAAAAGCCTATAAGGAACGCTCTTTTAAGCTCACTTGTAATGAACGCCGGAACAACGACAAAAACACTCAGGTCAACAAGCTTTTCCTGACTGTCAAACTGTGATGCGTCAACCATTCCTCTGCTGTCTGCAAGGCTTAAAAACATATCAAGATCTGTTTCATAAACCTGCTTCAGCATAAATGTTTTAAGTGGCTTTGAGCTTTCTGTTATAGCTTCTTCTATCGTAATTTCACCCGCCTGATACGGGTCATATGCCTGAGTTTTGATTTCACCGAGTACAGGAAACATTATAAATATTGAAAGAAACAGCGCAATACCTATAATAACCTGATTTGGCGGAGTTGTCTGTGTACCGATTGCATTTCGCAAAAAAGAAATCGAAACAACGATTCGCAGAAAACTCGTCATCATTATCAGAAATGTCGGTAAAAGTGCGATAATCGCTAACAGGAAAAGTATATCAAGCGTGCTTGAATCAGCATCAGCCTCACCTGAATCAATTCCAACAGATACAGTGGAACGTGCTTCAACTGTTGAAACAGAACCGATTATAAAGCATGATAAAATAACAACTGCAAGGCATATTACAAAGCATATAACATATTTTAACAGCTTTTTTTTCATTTCACTGTTATTCCTTGTTGCTGTCATCTTTACTCTCCTTATTTTTATCTATTTTCCTGCCAAACTTTTCTTCCAGAACAGTTTTAAACGCCTGGGAAAACTCCATAGTCTGACCGACATTTTTTTGTTCCTCAATTATAAGCTTACTGCCATCAAGCTCGCTTATAAGACTCATTCCATTCTGAGTAACTCCCACAAGCAGAGTTTTTCCGGCAGATTCAACAATCATAATAGCATTATTCTGACCTATCGAAACACTTTCGAGGATTTTTATATTTTTATTTCTTACGCCTTTTATTGAAAGACGTTTTCCAAGCTTTTTAGTAGCAAAATAGGCAAGATAAAGTATCAGCATAAATACAGCAAGAGCCATAACTACTGAACCAATATTGCCTATCAATGATTTAGCATCCACTTAAAATCACCGCTTAGTTATTTTCAAAAAGGTTTGCGTTTCCGACAATTTCAGTAATTCTTACACCGAAATTATCATCAATTACAACTACGTCACCTCTTGCAATAAGCTGTCCGTTTACAACAACGTCAACAGGTGCACCAGCCTGCTTTTCAAGGTCGATGATTGTGCCCTGGGCAAACTCCATAATATCTCTCATTTTTCTTCTTGTTTTACCGATTTCAACGGTAACATTAAGAGGAACATCCATGAGAAGATCAATATTTCCGTTAAGAAGCGGAGCACCTACTCCACCTGCAGCACCTGCAAAGGAAGGAAAACTTGCACTCTGCACATTTATGCCATTTTTCACAACATTTGTTGCATGACTGCTTCTTGCTGCTGCAACAGCACCGCCCATATTAGGCATGCTTTCATAGTCGTTTTCTGAATCGTACTCATTGTATTCATCACTGTAATCATCATCAGAACCCATAACTCTGCCTATTGTGTTTACAAGGGCTTCTTCACTTAGTGCAATAACAAAGCTTCCGCTTAAAACATCAGCAATTCTAAATGAAGTAACAAGGCTGTAGCATTCATCTTCAAGCTCAGCGCCGAGATACTGAGCAACTTCTTCACATTCTTCAGAAATTTCTTCTGACTGACCTGTCACAATTTTCACATCAGAACCCAAAAAGTTTGAAATACTGCTCGCAAAAGCAACAGCTGTCTGTCCGATAAGCTCTCTGAATGTTCCTATGGCAATTTCATCAAGTTCATCATCAGTACCTGCTTCTCCGTCTTCAACACTCATAAGCACATTAAGAATTTCCTTAACGTACATATTCTGAACAACTACCGCTACTTTACCTGAAATAGCACCTGCAACTTCAAGTTCAACCGCAAGACCAGGTTCTTCTCCAAAAGATTCAAGTCCCATAATCTTTTCCTGATTCAATACCTGAGTATTCAGTTCTACATCATTATTAAGCAGCTTTGAAAGGATTTCGGCTGATGCATTCAGACCGATTTCCATAACCTGATTGAAACTGTCTGTCTGTTTAGTTCCAAAGCTTGTATTATTCTCCATTTTTTACTCCTTCTCAAATCAGTAATGATAGTAATCGTTGACATCAGCAGTTGATACCACGTCACAGATTTTAACAGATTTCTTGATTTTTCTGTCACCGACTCTGACAGTAAACTTAGGTTCACCCTCAACAGTCAGAATAATATTGTCATCAATTCGTGTATTTAAAGGAATTACATCTGAAACCTTCAGATTTATAATATCCTGCATGTCTATGTATAAATTATCAAGCACAGCGGTAAGCTCCATAGTTGAACCCTTAAGCGAGTCAGCAAGCAGTTCTTTTCGTTGTGCTTCCTTATCGTTATCATTTTTACCGTTAAGCTTTGCATGTTTTGCAAGACCTTCTCTGAGTATCGAGTCAAGGTTTATTGACGGCAGACAAAAGCTGAAAACATCTGTGATTTCACTCATTTTTATCTGAAAGGACATTACAACAACCGAATCCTCAAGAGATATGAACTGCGCAAGTCTTGGGTTTGTTTCATAACCTGTAAGCTCACATTTTACCTCTGAGAGATTTTTCCATGCCTCAGTTAAATACCTTGTTATTTTAGTATAAAAATTTTCAAGTATTGCGATTTCAATGTCTGTATACCCACGCTGCAGCAAATAATTTTTACCTGCACCGCCAAGCAGTATATCAATAATAAAGAAATTGATTGTTGCCGGAAAATGCGTAATAAGTGTACATCTGTTGTCACCGCTCTTTTCATCGTTCATGTCAACAAGACCGATGAGCGTTTTATCAGGGAGAGTGTTAAGATACTCAGAATATCTGCATTCTACGATTTTAAGCTGTGTAACCTCACAGAAAACACGCAGAAGTGCCGAGAGATTTGATGAGAAAATTCTGATAATATGTTCATTAACAGTATTAAGTCCCCTCAGATGCTCTTTGGTAAACTTCTTCGGTTTTTTAAAATCGTAATTTTTTATTACGGATTTTTCACTCCGAACAGTATTCTGCCGAAAATCATAACTTGAAACCTCACCCTTTGCCTTGCCTTTAGGCTTCGAGTTATCTTTTTTCTGCTTCATAACCTTTCTCCTGACTTAAAAAATTAATTTGTGGCAATATCGTGAATATCACCTGTATTCTTTTCAAATGACGCACCAAGAATCTTTAAAAGTTCTCCACTCTTGGCAAGGTCACTGTTTTTACCGATAATTACAATTTCAACACGTCTGTTCTGACTCATGCCTTCTTCTGTATCGTTTGAAGCAATAGGATAATCGTTTCCGAGACCGATAGGATAAAGCTTTGTTGATTCAATCTTATGATTTCTTTCAAGGAAGTTTGAGATTGTACCTGCTCGTTCTGAAGAAAGGAGTCTTTCATCAGCAACCGAATTCGGTGCATCGGCAGTATGACCCTTGATGATAATCATAGCTATATCATCATCAACCTCAACAAGACATTCACCCAGGAAGTTGATAATTTCATCGCTGCCTTCCTTTAATGAAGATTCATCAGGATTGAAAAGAACATCGTTTGAAAACTGAATATAAATATTTTTGTCTGTTTTGCCATTACCAAGTGCAATATTTTCAGTTGCACTTTCGTCTTGGTTTGCAACTACATCAGAACTTGCTTCACCCTGCTTTACAGAGATACTGTCCTGCATATTGTTTTCCTGAATAAACTGCTGGATAGCAATATACAAATCGTCCATTTCTGTACTTACAAGTTCACTCTCGCTATCACCGAGATTAAGTCCGGAATTTGTATTGTCAAGCGGATTTTCACCCGATTCAATCATATCCGGTGTAATAACAATCTGATCTACCTGCTGTGTACCGAAGCGATTGTTAAAGGCCTTTACAAGCTCAGACCATTTATCCTCTGCAACCGACGCCATAGAATAAAGCATAACAAAGAATGTAAGAAGCAGCGTTACCATATCACCATAGGTATCCATCCAGCTTCCGCCGCCGCCTTCATCCTGCTTTTTTTTAGCCAAATCAGTTCACTCCCTATTCTTTATTTTTTTGTGCTGTCCTTAAGTTCACCCTTAAGTGAAGATACAGGCAGTAAACGAGTAAGCTTTTCCTGAATAAAGTTCGGGTTGTCACCGTCCTGAATTGCCTGAACACCCTCTGCAATAATCATCTTACAGAGATATTCTTCATTGTGTCTTTCCTTAAGCTTTCTTGCAATCGGCTTAAAGAAAAGGTTTGCAAGAATTGTACCATAGAATGTTGTAATAAGAGCAACCGCCATACTTGCAGCAAGGGCTTCCTGGTCTGAAAGATTTGCAAGAAGATTGATAAGACCGATAAGGGTACCAATCATACCAAAGGCAGGAGCATATTCAGCCATCTGAAGATAGAAGGCCTGGTCCTGATTATGTCTGTCATCCATGTAGTCAAGCTCATTATTTAAAAGCGCCTTAACCTTGTCAGGCTCAACCGAGTCTACAACAAGTAAAAGTGAGTTTTTAAGAAACTTATCCTCAACCTGATTAAGCTTGTCTTCAAGAGCAAGAAGACCATTGATTCTTGCTTCCTTTGCGAAGAAAACAATCTGTTCAATATAGCTCTGTGGATTGTATTTTTTTGGAAGAAGCACAATTTTTAAGTGCTTTGGAATTTTAGCAAGACTCTTTGCCGGGAATGAAACCATTGTGGCTGCAATAGTACCACCAATAACAATCATAATTGAAGGCAGGTCATAAAACTGTATAAGATTTTCCGGCGTAATAGAGAAATCTGCTTCGAGCATAATTGACAGGAGTACGAAACCTATACCAAAAATGTACCCCAACAGCGACATTAAATCCATAATATACGTCCCTTTCTAATATGGCTTTTGTTACTCAGGCTTTTGTGCCTTTTTCATATTTTTTTATTTTCCGCAGAACAAAGTCCAGCGGTTCTTTTACAATATATGTGTTTCCGTTTGAAAGCTTTATTGTTGTGTCAGGATTTTCCTGAATTGTCTCAATAATTTTGTGATTCAGAGCAAATTCCTGACCATTAAGCTTTGTTAAAATTATCATAATGTTAACTGTGCGTTTTAACGCAGCTGCTCCTTAAGAATTTAAGTGGTAATACCGCACAGCAATACTGTGCGGTTTACCATAAATCAGCGTTTATAGATTATCTCTTGAGGTTGATGAGTTCTTCAAGCATTGTATCAGAAACTGTAATAAGTCTTGAACAAGCCTGGAAACCTCTCTGTGTTGTAATCATGTCAGCCATTTCCTGTGAAAGGTCAGTATTTGAAGTTTCAAGAGTACCGCCTAAGATTTCACCAGTACCTTCTGTACCGGCGATACATACCTGTGGTTCACCTGAGTTGAGTGATACTGAGAAGTATGTATTACCTGCCTGTGCAAGACCTGCAGGGTTAGAAAATGTAGCAAGGTCAACACGTCCAACTTCGAGAAGACCGAATGTATCATGAGTTGCTGTAATGATACCCTTATCATTGATTGAAATACCTGTAAGGTCAGCAACAGTCTGTTCGCCGCCTTCAGTACCGCCTTCAAGGAGGAAGTTACCCTGACCAAGACCTAAGTTAACTGATGGTTCACTTGGTGTCATTGTAACTGAACCTGTAAGACTTGTAACACCGTATGCATTGATTGTATTAAGGTTTGGATATGTGATTACAACAGAGTCATTTGCGTCTGTACCGCCGTTTTTAAGTACTACTGAACCTGCTGTAGCAAGCTGTTCTTCTGTAAGAGTAGCAACATAATCACCCATCTGAATTGTTAATGTATTGTCAGCTGTAAGAGTAAAGCCGATTGCTGTTTCGCCTTCACCGCTGAATTCGTCACCAACAGACTGAACAGTGAAGAAGCTTGTAAGATTATCAGGAAGTTCTACTGTACCTGGGTTTACACCAAAATCTGCATTTACGATTTCTGAACCTGTAAGTGGTTCGCTGAAAGCAACAGGGTCTGTCATTGAAATTGTGAATGTACCGCCTGCATGTTCAAGACCATCATTTGCAGCTCTGATAGCGTCATTGATTTCAGTATTGAGCTCTGCTACGCTGTCAAAGATTTCTTCTGAGTTAAGTGTAACTACGATTGAAGAACTTGTAATTTCAGCCTTAGCCTTCTGACCAATCGGAAGCACTGAGCTTGCAGCAAAAACAATATTTACGTTACTGTTCTTTGTCTGATTTGAAGATTCAATTGTGTATGCAATATTGTTGATTGTGTCTGTAACACTTGCAACTGAAGCATTTTCATATGGAAGATTAACCTGAATCTTATTAGAACCTGCCGGCTGACCCTGTGGGTTACCTGAAACACCAAGTACAAAGTTACCGTTTACGTCAACTACATTACCTTCAGCGTCAATATCAAGCATACCTGCCTTTGTGTAGAAGATGTTGCCGTCATCGTCCATAACCTGAAGATAACCTTCACCTGCAATAGCAACGTCAAGTGTATAACCTGTTGTTGACATAACTGACTGTGAGTGGTTAACGTCAACACTTCCGAGCTTTGCACCGTAACCGATTTCTGATGGGTTTACACCACCGCTTGTTGCAGTAGCTGCAGTAGCTGCAGTATTTGTCTGGTAGTATACATCTCTGAATGTAGCTCTTGAGCTCTTGTAACCGTATGTACTTACGTTTGAAATATTGTTACCTACAACGTCCATCTTAGCCTGATGTGTAATCATACCTGCAACGCCTGAATATAAAGATCTTACCATAATAATCCTCCTAAAATTTCTGAGGAACTGTGTGGCACACCGTCTGTCATTCGGGTATGCCGAAAGCTTCCTTTAAAGGTCCGGCTTTAAATAACAACAGTTCCGTCTATGTTTGTGAATACGTTTCCTGTCATTTCATCTTTGTTGACAGTTGTTATAACAGTGTTGTTTTTAACACTTACTATGAAAGCTGCTTCATCAAGAAGAACAAGAGTATCATCAAGTCCTTTTTCGTCCGCAAGCTTTACAGCTTCATTTAATCTTTCAAGATTTTCTGCCGATAAATCGATATCACGTTCCATCACACGATTTAACGCATGTCTTGAAAAGTTTACCCCTGTTGAAGTATCTATCTGTTCCTGAAGAATGTCCTTAAAACTTCTGCAAGAAGTGGAATCCGCAACATCCTGAGGAGACCTGTGAGGAATACCCGTTGTAATAGGGGTCGATATACGTTTGATATCAATGTCATTCATACCAACAGACTCCTTTCCATTAGTTTGTAAGTTTAGAAATCAAAGTTCTTCCGCCTCAGGTTTTTCGGCATTGTCATTACCTGTTGATTCTACGCTGTCATTAATTGCAGTAACCTTGTTATAGTCATAAGGTGTACCGTCAATATAAATCTTGTACTCGTCATTTTCAACTGTAATCTTCTCAACCTTACCTGTTACAAGCTTTGAATCACCACCGATTTCATGCTTCTGAACTGTAACTTCTCTGCCAAGCATACCCATAACATAGTTCTGCTTTGAAAACTGACAAAGATCCATCATTTCCTGCATTGTAGCAAACTGAGCCATCTGTGCAAGATACTGAGTATCGTCAACAGGATTCATAAAGTCCTGATTTGTAAGCTGATTTATCATCATTTCAAAAAAGTCATTTACAGATAAATCACCGTTATCATCGCCAAAAACCGCATTGTAGGTTTTACCTGTTGAAGAAGTTCCGTTTAAAATGTCAAGATAATTTCTGTCTGACGCTGTTGGCTGTACTGGCATAAAACTCATCCTTTCTTAAATTTTAATATTGAGTGCCGAGTCTGAAACTGACATACTTACATCTTCTGCTTCTTCCTCAAATGTAACACTTCTGTCTGAAATATCACCGAGCTTGTTTTTAAGCTGTCTGAAATGATTCTGCTGCTGTGCCTCGTCCTGACGTCTTTCGTCATACTGATCAAAGGCTGTCTGTGCATGCATTACAGTTTCTGCTGTTTTAACACTGCTGTTTTCAATTTCAACATTGTGCTGATTAAGTGCTGTCTGAAGTGACGCCAACTCACGATTTAAAAGTTCTGCTGTTTTTTCGCTTGATGCAACAAGTGATAAAATAGCCTTACCGCCCTCATCTGATACAAGCTTTACAAGGATTTCACCAAGACCTTCCGGTCTGAGCTTAACAGTAAACTCACTTCTGCCCTTTTCAAGGTTTTCCGAAATGCCCTTGTACATCTGTTCATCAGCGCTACCGTATTTTGCCTTGTTCATTTCAAGTTCAGCATAAGCTCTGTCAAAGCTGATATCAATTTTCTGAGCAATTTCATCTGGATTTGAATTTACCATTGAAGCTGAAATTTCGCTGAATTTTACAGCATCATCTGAAATATCCGCCTTAAAAGTTTCCCTTGCTGTTTTCATGGTTCTTGCAAGGTCAATTGTTTCTCCATCAGACTGTCTGCTGCCCTGTTGTGAACTGTCAGGCTGTGGATTTTTCTCAGCCGGAGTGTAACTTACAATCTCCATTTCACCGCTTTTAATCATTTCTTCAGGATTGAACAATGATTTTTCTGCAGCAACATCAACTCTGCCGACTGCTTCAAGACTTTTAAATGTTTCATTTGCTGAAATATCAGAAACCATAGGAATACTGTTTCCTGTTCCGATAAAATCAAGAAGTCCTGCAAGCTGAAGCGGGTCAACCTTCAGAATACTTTCAGAAATATCAAAACTGTCTTTGATTTCACTTTCCTCAGCAGGCAATACTGACATCAGTTCATTCATAAATGAATTATTTGTGTAGGATGCTGTATTTTCAGAACTTTTCAAAATTTCAGGAGAAATAACACCTAAAACCTCAACAAGCTTCTGTGCGGCAGCTGTATCCTGCAGCATTTCCTGAACATCTGTATTACTCTGTACCTGTGAAAAATCTGCTGATTTTGTATTATTGTGCATCATCTGCTGTACATCTGCAGCAAATCTGATATCATGAGTCTGTACTGGCTGACTATAAAGCGGAATATTCGTCTGAGATATTGTTTCAGATTTATTGTTTACATCATAGTCATTGACAATCTCAAGATTCTGTTTCTGTGGCATTTCAGCCACATTATCAACATCAGGCTGTACATTCTGTTTCTGCG
>JAZQZW010000078.1:0-5680 GCA_045634285.1 Oscillospiraceae bacterium | reverse complement strand
GGAGGTTTTGGTTATGAAAAAAATCAAAACAATTATGATTTCAATGATTATGACATTGTCACTTCTCATTGGAATTATTCCGAACACAGATGTTTCGGAAGTCGTAACAGCAGCATCATTGTCATATCCTGCACAGGCTATGAACTTTGCTGCCTACACAACAAACCGCAATCTTAATCTTTCAGGCAGTTCCCTGAATACTCAGGTTGCGGCAGGCAAGGCAACAGAAAACTGGCGTATTGATTATGTTTCAGCAGGTGTTTACAACATTGTAAGCATGTCTGACGGAAGCTACCTTACAGCCGGTGCAAACAGTCTTTCAACTGCTTCTGCAAATTCTGCTACTTCACAGCAGTGGAAAATTGAAGGTGTACAGAAGGACTGCGAGGGTTACTACCTTTACTACAAAATTACAAGTGTGTCAACAGGAAATGCTCTGACATACTATCAGAGTTCAAATGTAGTTTCACTTGCCGCTTACACAGGTGACGGTGCTCAGAAATGGAAGCTTAATTCCTACGGCGCACAGGGCTTTGCGGCAAACTGTAAAATTCCTGCAGGTGAAAAGGCTTGTACTATCGGTGGTGTTTTGGGTAAAACTGTATATGTTGATACAGTTGATGAACTTGAAAGTGCTCTTGATTCAACAGATCCTGCAACAGTTGTTCTTAGTGCCAACCTTGATATGAAATCAGCAGGTTTTACAAGAATCAGAGATAACAAGACACTTGTTGGTTCATATTCTGCTAAAACACTTCAGGATTGTCAGGTTCGTACAAATAATGAATATGGTACAGCAGGTGATGAACCAAGTGATAACATCGTTATTTTTAACATTGATTTTGAAGCTGTAAATGTTGAAGATAAGATTCTTCTTCAGATATGGTCATCACGTCAGATATGGATTGACCACTGTACATTCAACAGCAAGCTTAATAGAAATAAAGATGAAGTAGGTAAATTCATCTGGCTCAATACTCCTTATGACAGCTACATGGATGCAAAGGATAACGGCAGAAGCCCTGACTTTATCACCATTTCATATTGTACTTTTACAAACAGATACTGGACTGTTGCTTACGGCACACAGAACAGCGAAATAACACGCTGCCGTACTTCTGTTATGTACAACAAGTGGGATAACTGTGCAAGACGCTGTCCACAGATTGGTAACGGTATCGGACATATTTACAACAACTATCATACATTTACAAGTTCAGACCCGTCACAGCAGGTAATCGGTGGTGATGGCTCAAATATTCTCAGCGAAAATTCACGCTTTGAAGGTCTTACAGGGCTTGAAATGACAGGCGGTGGAACAAGTAGCTCCCCATATACAGATTCAGGCTCCTACACAGCTTCAAACAGCAGTGCAACACCTGCAAAGCTCAACTTTAAGACTTCATATTCAAGTACACTTGTTCCTACAAATCATTACAGCTATATTCTTCTTGACGCATACAAGTCAAGTGGTACAGATACAAAGTCATTCTGTAATTCATATTCAGGTGCCAAGACATCACAGTCAGCAATCAGATATATTACAGACAGTGATCTGGCTTCAAACGGAACAAAGAAGAACTCATCATTTTTAACAGAAAGCTTTGATTCTTCATACGGTGCATTTATTTCAGAGTACACACCTGCGGTTCTTACAGAGGGTGCTGTATACATGATGAAAAACCAGAACAGTGGTCTTTATATTGAAGTAGACAGTGCTACTGCTGCAAACAATACAAATGTTCAGCAGTGGGGTGCAACTGAACCGGCTTCACATAATACATGGCGTGTTCTTTCAGCAGGTGACGGTTATTATTACCTTTATTCACAGGTAGGTGATAAGGCTACATATCTTCTTGACGTAGCAGGTGCCAAGGCTGCTGATGGTACAAATATTGCCATTTATACAAAATCACGTGAAGAAGCTCAGCAGTTTAAGTTCTACAAGAATACAGACGGTTCATATCTTATTCTTACAAAGGCTTCAGATGGGCAGAGTGCTGTTGCAGTTGAATCAGCTTCAAAAAATTCAGGTGCTAATATTATTCAGTGGAAAGCAAATCCGGAAGATGCATCACAGAAGTGGGAACTTGAAAAGGTTGAACACACAGGTGCTGTAATGGATACAACAAAGACATACATGTTCAAGAATTCAAGCAGTGGTCTTTATATGGAAGTTGAAAGCGGTAAGGCGGCTGATAATACTAATGTTCAGCAGTGGGGTGCATATGCTGAACCTTCTATACATAATTCATGGACTCTGAAGGAAGCAGGTTACGGTTACTACTACATTATTTCAAGAGTTGGTGACGGTAAGACATATTACCTCAATATTGCTAACGGCAATGCTGAAATTCTTACAAACAACAAGACAAGTACACATTTCTTTAAGTTTGTAAAGAACCCTGACGGAACATATACAATCCTTACAAGATATTCAAAGGACGCAGCAGCACTTGAAGTTAAAGATGCTTCAAACGCAAGCGGTGCAAATGTTCAGCAGTGGGACGTAAACGGTCACGCTTGTCAGAACTGGGTTGCAGAAACATTTGAAATTACAACAGTTACAACTACTGTGACAACAACTACAACCACTACTACAACTTCAGCCACAACTAAAGCAACAACAAAGGTAACTACAACAACTGAAAAGGCAACAACAGTCACCACAACAGCAGCTACAACTACAAAGGCAACAACAGTAGCTACAACAACACAGGCAACTACAAAGGTAACAACAGTAGCTACAACAACACAGGCAACTACAAAGGCAACAACAGCAGCCACAACAACACAGACTACTACAAAGGTAACAACAGCGGCTACAACAACACAAGCAACTACAAAGGCAACAACAGCGGCTACAACAACTGTAGCCACAACAACTAAGACTACTACAACGACAACACCTGTCGTAGTTACACCGACACTTCTTGGTGATACAAACTGTGATGGTGAAGTGGGTGTTTCAGACGTAATCTTCTTGTCAAAGTATCTCATAAACAATGGACTTTATCCACTCAAGAGTGAAGTTGCGGTTGCAAATTCAGATGTAACTTCTGATAAACTTGTAAATAATGCAGACGTAACAACAATTCTTGAATTTATATCGGGAGCTATTAAAAGCTTTGTAGATTAATTTAAATTCACCTCCGAAAGTCAGACTGAAAAACTGACCTTTGGAGGTGTTTTATTTTTATGTTGTGATTTTTATTGAATTGTGATATAATATAAAAAGATTTTGAGAGATATATAAAGGAGATAAATATGAACATTCAGATTTTTGGCACAAAAAAATGCTTTGACACGAAAAAAGCTGAACGGTATTTTAAGGAACGTAAAATAAAATATCAGCTTATAGATATGAAAGAAAAGGGTATGAGCAAGGGTGAGTTTAACGCTGTTTTAAAGGCAGTGGGTGGGCTTGACAATCTTCTTGACGAAAAGTGCAAGGATAAGGATTTGTATACTCTTGTACAGTACCTTTCGGAAGAAGACAAGCTTGAAAAGGTATTTGAAAATCAGCAGATTATCAAAACTCCTGTTGTAAGAAACAGAAAAACTGCAACAGTTGGTTTTCAGCCTGATGTGTGGAAAGAATGGGAATAGGAGGCAATAAAATGCAGGTAAACCTTTCGGTAAAAATTACCGATATAGATTATGACAAGGCTCTGGAGCTTTTAAAAAAGGAAATTCATACAGACAATCCTCTTGAAAAAATGGCGTTGGGATTTATGGGAAATCTTCCGCCAAAGCTTTTAATAGGCAAGCTTATCAGTTCAGAAACGGCTAAAGATAAAATCATGGATAAGATAAATGGTCAGTTTGAAGAAAAGGGGCTTGATATAAGCATTTACAATTTCTTTGCAAGTACAGAGGAACAGGCATCAATTGATCTTTATTTCAAGGTTGGTGATATTTTCCACTTCATTGAAGAGAAAATCAATCTTGAAAACAAAAATCTTAATTCCATTGTTACATGTTGTGTAAATTCGGTTTTTAAAGAAATTCCGGACAGTATGAAAGCCAATCTGCTTAATCGTATTTTTAAAGAGGCTGAGCAGGATATCTGCAATTATATTTCAGAAATGGTATCTGAAAAATACTTCAATCTGAAGCTTGACAGTATTACATTTTATGCAAGTGAGATATAACAAAACAGGAGGGGAAACCCTCCTGTTTCTATTTTTTCTTAAAATATTTGTTTGTTTCCTTTGAAACAGTACCGCTTAGAGCAAGCAATGCAATAATATTAGGGAAAGCCATAAGGCCATTGAAGATACCTGCAATAGTCCACACAGCCTCAACTGTCATATATGGACCGATTGCAACGGCAATAATATAAAGAGCTCTGTAAATTTTAACTGCCGGTTTGTTTCTGTTTGTGAGATATTCAAGGCATCTTTCACCATAGTAATTCCAGCCGAGAATAGTGGTAAATGCAAAGAACACAAGGCATGCCATAAGTACAAACGAGCTTACTTCGGCAGGCAGGAATGAAAAGCCTTTCTGATAAGCGTCAGTTGTTACTGCAACACCCTCAAGGCTTTCGTTTGCCCATGAACCCATCATAATGATTGAAAGACCTGTCATTGTGCAGACTACAACTGTGTCAATAAAAGTACCTGTCATTGACACCAGTCCTTGTCTTACAGGGTCTTTTGTCTGTGCGGCAGCTGCTGCAATCGGAGCAGAACCAAGTCCTGCTTCATTGGAGAAGATACCACGTTCAACACCTTTTTGCATGGCAATCATAATTGCAGCTCCGATACCGCCTGATGTGGCTCTGAGACCGAATGCACTTTCAACAATTGTAACAATTGCGTCTGGAAGCTTATCTATATTAAAGAGAATAAGCGATACACAAGCTATAATATAAACAATGGCCATAAATGGAACAATAATCTGCGAAACATCTGAGATACGCTTAATACCACCAATTATAACAAGGGCTGCACATACAGCAACTACTGCACCTGCGATAATTACAGCGATTGAATATTCATTGCCAAGCAGGCTGACAGTAGAATTTCCGTTAGGGTCAAAAAAGCCTTTTACAGCGTTTGTAATACCGTTAACCTGTGAAAAAGTACCGATACCAAAAAGCCCTACACATGCACCAAAGAACGCAAAAATCTTGGCGAGCCATTTCCATTTTTTACCCATTCCGTTTTCTATGTAGTAGAACGGACCACCGAGAACATGACCTTCGCTGTCAATGGTACGGAATTTGATTGCAAGAAAGCCTTCAGCATATTTTGTCGCCATGCCAAAAACTGCCGCAACCCACATCCAGAAAAGCGCTCCCGGACCTCCTGCAAGTATTCCGACAGCGGTAGCAACACCAACAATGTTTCCGGTGCCTATCGTAGCTGAAAGGGAAGTACAGAGTGCCGCAAAGCTTGAAACCTCACCTTTTCCGCCTTCCTCATTTTTAACCATATATTTAAGAGCAAGAGGAAGTCGTCTTATCTGTATTCCCTTCATTCGAACTGTTAAAAGTATGCCTGTTGCCATAATCAGAATTATAAGAGGAAGCCCCCAGACATAGTCGTTTATTCTGCTAAGAATTCTTGTGAACTGTTCCAAATTTTATCACCATTCCTTAAAAAATATTCTCATTGATAATTTTATCACAAATTCAGATTTTTTGCAATATGAAATTGAAAATTTTAAAAAA
>JAZQZW010000077.1:0-4589 GCA_045634285.1 Oscillospiraceae bacterium | reverse complement strand
TCTTCATCATGAACGCTTTCAGGACGGATACCAAGTGTAACTTCCTTGTCGAGGTACTGTTCAAGAACAGGTGAAACCTTTGATTCAGGAATTTCTACTGTAAACTTGTTCATAGCTGAACCGAATTCAACAACATACTTTGAAATTGTCTTCTTGAGAACAGCATCAATGAAGTTCATCTGTGGTGAACCTAAGAATCCTGCAACAAACTTATTGCATGGACGTTCATAAAGAGCCTGTGGTGTATCAACCTGCTGAATGATACCATCCTTCATAACTACGATTCTGTCACCCATTGTCATAGCTTCTGTCTGGTCATGTGTTACGTAGATAAATGTTGTACCGAGCTTTAAGTGGAGCTTAGCAATTTCTGTTCTCATCTGAGCACGGAGCTTAGCATCGAGGTTTGAAAGAGGTTCGTCAAGAAGGAATACCTTTGGTGAACGAACAAGCGCACGACCTAAAGCTACACGCTGACGCTGACCACCTGACATAGCCTTTGGCTTTCTGTCGAGAAGGTGTGTAAGGTCGAGAATCTTAGCAGCTTCCTTAACCTTAGCATCAATTTCATTCTTTGGTACTTTTCTGAGCTTAAGACCAAATGCCATGTTATCGTAAACTGTCATATGTGGATAGAGAGCGTAGTTCTGGAATACCATCGCGATATCTCTGTCCTTAGGTGCGATATCATTTACAAGACGGTCACCGATGTAGAGTTCACCGTCTGAAATTTCTTCAAGACCTGCGATCATTCTGAGTGTAGTTGACTTACCACAACCAGATGGACCTACAAGAATGATAAATTCCTTATCTATGATTTCTAAGTTAACATCCTTAACAGCGTGGAAACCGCCAGGATATCTTTTGTTAATGTGACGTAATGATAAACTTGCCATATTACCAATTCCTCCTAAGTGAATATAAAATGCGCTAACCTGATCCGAGATTAACTTACATATAATATAATACCAAATTTTTAACAAGTATGCAAGTCGTTATTTTCACAAACTTCACTTTATTTGTTTATCCAATATGACGAAAAATCACCAAAAATTCGATTGTAAACAACTTCAAATGAAGATGATTTCAACAGTTTTTCAACATCTTTGTGCATTATCTCCATATACTCGCCAAGCCCCAGTTTTTCGGGCATTTCAAGGTTTCCCATCTGTATTCTCTGGAGCTTTATCACCTTGTTTTCAACAGCCTCAAACATTCTTTTCACCTGATGAAATTTCCCTTCACAGATTTCAAGCAAAGCCGTATAACAGCACGATTCAAAGCCTTTTACACGTGCCGGAAGACAAGTTTCGCCACCGTCTATTTTCAGATTTTGTTCAAACATTTGAATATATTCATTTTTAAACGGCTTGTCAAGTTTGACGAGATAATATTTTGAAATATGACTTTTCGGGGACAGAATTTTATGACTCAACGCACCATCATTGGTAAGCAATACCATTCCCACCGTATCCTTATCAAGACGTCCTGCCGGGAATATATCCTTGCGTCTGTCATTATCCGAAAGCAAATCCAGAACAGTTTTTTCCTTTTTATCCTCTGTGGCACACACATAGCCCTGAGGTTTGTTAAGTATTATATAAACCTTGTCACGATAAAGGATTTTTTTACCATCGAATATTATTTCAGCATCTTCGGGATTAATTTTAAGACTTCCGTCTTTCACAATTTTTCCGTCAACTATAACCTTGTTTTTGCTAAGCTGTTTTTTTATATCACTTCTTGTCATATTTGTCTGCGTGGATAAAAATTTATCAAGTCTTAATGTCATAAAAAATTTCCTTTCGGCATTTATTTAAACATAGTATAATTTACAGATTGGAGAATAAAATGAAAGTTTTTAAAAAAATCATTATTTCAATTATATTGATTACAGTATGCTTACTATTGTTTTTTCTTTGTATAGGAAAGAAAGAAACACCAGATAATAATACTGTCCTGCTCAGCGACAGCTATCAGCGTGAAGCATATCTGAATCTTAAAGGCTGGGATGTTACTCTGATAAGCGAAGATGAAATAAAAATCCCTGAAAGCTTTAGTAGCCTTTATAAAAATTATGCGCAAATACAAACCAAACAAAAACTACCTCTTAAAGAGTTCTGCGGAAAAAAAGTAAAGCAATTTTTGTATAACGTTGAAAACTACGGCAATAGCTTTCCCGTTTATGCCGAACTTTTAATACATGATAATCAGCTTATTGCTGCGGCACTTATAGAACAGCAGCCCAACGGATTCATTAAGAACATATACTGAAAACGGACGCATAAGCGTCCGTTGATTTTAATTAATAAGATTTAAAAAGCCACCTATAATAGGAAGTTTTTTAGCCTTTCCCTGTACTGCATTAACAACACCGATAGCAATATAAGCCAGAATTGCAATCGAAACAATTGTTGAAATAATTTCAGGCACAAAATTTCTGAGAATCGGAAGAATGCTGAAAATCGCACAAAGTACAGAACGTGCTATACCAAGAGCTACCGCAGTAATTGTCAGAATAAGTCCCTGATTTGCGTGGAACTTGGCAAACGGTGAATTTGATGCACCAAGCAGTGGTACCAAAAACAGGACAGGAATATATCCGATTGCAGCAACAACCTTATTCTGTTCGATATCATTTGTATCAAAGCTGCCTGTTATATCTTCTGTATCAAGAAAGTTCTTATCACTCATGTAAATTACCTCATTTCTGTCTATATCCTTTATATAATAATATCACAATCATTTTTACATTTCTACCAAATAACAATAATTTCGTAGATTTCACCATACACCATCACTTTTCACAATCAGGATTTGTACAAAATCTCCTGTGTTGGTCAAGTTCACATATTACATTCACAAAACCTTCAACGTCATTGAATTCTTTGTAAACCGAAGCAAAGCGTATATATGCTACATCATCTATCTTTTTCAGCTGTTCAAGAATAATTTCACCTATTCTTCTTGTCGCAATATGTGAAATCATCTCATAGGCCGCAAGATTTTCTATTTCATCTGCTATTTTCTCAATCTGCTGAATATTTACAGGTCGTTTTTTTATGGCATTGAAAACCCCGCGTATAAGTTTGTTTCTGTCAAATGGTTCAAGAGAGCCGTCTTTTTTTATAACCATAAGAAGTGGTTTTTCCGCTTCTTCAAAGGTGGTAAAACGATATCCGCATTCACTGCAGCTTCGTCTTCGGCGTATTTTATTTTCCATCTGACGTGAATCAATAACCTTTGTTTCCTCAAATCCGCAATTAGGACATTTCATATAAATTGCGTATGCATTTGCAGTACTGCAGCATACTCTCCTTTCTTAATTTTTAAGCATGTCAATCATATGACCAATTAAATTGTAATTCTCCACAATATCCGAAATACCGTCAAAATTATTTCTGTAAAGTTCAAGCATAACCGATGCATCAGGACTTTCCTGTGATATGAGATTTAAAAGCTGTTTTATATTGAATCTTCCTTTTCCTATCTGAAGACAATCTCCCATTTCTCCATGGTCGCTCAGATGAACATGAACAATATGGCTTTTAAGCTTTCTGACAATATCAAAATTGTTTTCGCCTGCTCTTACTGCCTGCTTTGTATCAAGCACAAATTTAGCGTCATTTCCCATAAGCTCTGCCATACTGCTTAAAAATTCAAGTGAACCGCTCTGACATCTCGAAACATTTTCCTGCGCAACTGTCACTCCGAATTCCTTTCCGGCATTCACAAGTTTTGAATAACATTCACAGTAATATTCAGCCGGAAACTGTGCAAGCTTTTTGTTGCCATGAAATACGAAAATATCAGCCCCAAGAATATTCATCGCATTAAAATATTTTTTATAGTATTCTATTCCGTCATCAAGACGCCTTTTATATCCCGAAAAGAACAACATCGGTTCTATCGGACAGGTATATGGGTGGAGTGAACGACAGGTAACCTCAAAGCGTTTTAAAGTATCTGCAAGTCCGTTTATATATGACTTTGAAAGCTCACAATCAGCATTTATAAAAATCTCAATGTGATTTACTCCGTTCACAGCCAGATCATATACCGCTTCCTCAAGAAGCTTTGGATAAAAGCACGCTGTTGATACTCCTGCTCTGAGCACTGCCTCACCTCCCGTTTAAAATCGGAGCAAAGCGTGATAAGCTCGCTTAATCACGCTGCGACGATTGCAACCGTCGCAGGGAGTTTTACTCCTCAGGGTTTCAATGGAAGATTTATTCTCCTACTGAAATCCTGAAATGGAATCCGGCGCCTAAAAGGCGGGGGACATCTGCGACATGGTTATATTTGTTTATCTTTACTTTATTCCAAAAAATCTTTTTGCATTTTCAAAAGTAATATCCTGCATTTCTTGCGATGAAATACCCATAATTTCCGCAGCCTTTGCCGCTGTCTGTTCAATCATAGAGCTGTCACAACGTTTTCCTCTGTATGGCTCAGGAGCCATGTATGGACAATCCGTTTCAAGCATAAGTCTGTCAAGCGGTACGGATTTAAGTGCCTTTACAGCCTTTTTCGCATTTTTAAAGGTAATCACACCCGTAAAGCTTATATACATTCCCATTTTTATTATT
>JAZQZW010000076.1:0-4117 GCA_045634285.1 Oscillospiraceae bacterium | reverse complement strand
TGCTGTGCCCTTTTTTCTGCTTAATCTTTTCTCAACTTTGGCTATTTTGCCTATTGTTTTTTATTAGCAGGTTTCTGTTATTGTTTTTTTCTGATTGTTCCGAATGAAGCAATAATCGGTATTGCAGCTGAAAATCCGAATGAAGTGCAGATTATTTTAAGAGGTAATGAAACGGTATTGAATATCAACTGAGCAGGAGGAAAATAAATTGCCGCAAGAACTACCGCAAGTGAAACAACAACAGCTAAAATGAGCTTTATATTTGAAAAAGGATTTATTCTGAATATACTTTTCTTTTCGGATTTACATTCAAAAACATGTATAAGCTGTGAGAAAATGAGTGTTGCAAGTGCTGCTGTACGTGCAATATCAACATTGTGTGACATGTTAAGTGCAACTGTAAAACAACCAAGTGTGCTGAGCCCTATAAGAACTCCACGAATGATAATTTTGAATAAAAGTCCGTTTGAGAAAAAGCTTTCGTTAATACCTCTTGGATGATTTTTCATTACGTCCTTTTCACATGGTTCCATTCCAAGTGCAATTGCCGGAAGCCCGTCGGTTACAAGATTTACAAGTAAAAGCTGTGTCGGGAGAAGAACCATTGGGAACCCCATTAATATTCCCAAAAACATAACAATTACTTCACCTATATTACATGATAAAAGATATCTTACAAATTTTCTGATATTAGCGTAAATTCCTCGTCCTTGTTCAACGGCGCTTACAAGAGTTGCAAAATTATCATCAAGCAATACAACGTCAGCAGCCTGTTTGGCAACATCTGTACCTGTAATTCCCATAGCAACACCAACGTCTGCTTCCTTTATTGCAGGTGCATCGTTTACACCATCACCTGTCATGGTAACGACATTTCCCTTTCGTTTATAGGCTTTTACAAGTCTTAACTTATGTGAAGGTGAAACTCTTGCATAAACGGCATAATCATCAATATTTCTGTCAAGCTGTTCATCGGTCATATTGTCAAGTTCTTCGCCTGTAACGGCTTTTTTATTGCGTAAAATTCCTGCTTCCTTTGCAACGGCTGCTGCTGTATCCTTGTGGTCACCTGTAATCATAACTGTTCTTATATGTGCCTGTGCACATTTTTTTATTGCTGTTTTTGCTTCTTCTCTCGGAGGGTCACTCATCGCTGCAAGACCAAGAAAAATCGGATTTTCCTTTGTATCTGAATAAGCAAGGGCAAGAACACGCAGTCCTCTTTTAGAAAGAAAGTTTATTTCCTTTTCAATTTTTGAAAGATAGTTGCTGTCGAGCAGTTTTATACCGTCTGATGTATCAACATGACTGCATTTTTTTATAAGAATATCAGGCGCACCTTTTATGTAGGTTATTTTTTCAGAATTGGCTTTTTTAAAGGTTACAGACATCATTTTTGTTTCGCTGTCAAAAGGAACTTCTGAGATTTTACGCATACCTGTAATTTTTTCTCTTGTAACTGTTCCCTTTGCTGCGGCTATTAAAAGCGCTGTTTCAGTAGGGTCGCCATGTACAGTCCACTCACTGTTACTTTTCAACGTTCCTCTTTGTCGTACATTAAAAACTTCCTTGCTTTCAATTTTAGCTGTTGAGCATAATACACTGCATTCAAAAAGTTTTAAAAGTGTTGGATAGGCTTTGGGATTGAGTGTTTTTCCGTCAAGGGTTATTTCTCCGGAAATTTTATGTCCTGTACCCGACACATCAAATTCTTTAAAGTCGGTGTAAATATGCTTGACAGTCATTTTATTTTCGGTGATAGTACCTGTTTTATCTGAGCATATTACAGAAGCACATCCAAGAGTTTCAACGCTGTGAAGCTTGTTTACAAGTGCTTTTACTTTAAGCATTCGGTTTACTGCAAGTGCAAGGGCAATTGTGACGGTTGCCGGAAGACCTTCGGGAATTGCAGCTATTGCTATGGTAATACCTGTCATGAGCATGTCGAAAATTGGTTCACCTCTGAGTACACCAGCAAGAAAAACAACAATACATACACCAATACAGATAAGAGCTACAATCTTGCCAAGCTCTCCAAGACGTTTTTGTAAGGGGGTCTGAGTGTTTGAGCTTTCGCTTATCATGTGGGATATTTTACCTACCTGTGCATTTTTTCCCGTCGCAATTACAACAGCCTTTCCGTTGCCCCTTGTAACAACCGTTCCCGAATAGACAACACATTGACGGTTAAGTGAGTTATCTTTGTCGGTTTCACTTCCGATACGTTTTGAAACTGGCTCGGATTCGCCATTTAACATCGATTCATCGGTAAAAAGTCCTGAACATTCCACTATTACAGCATCAGCCGGAATTCTGTCACCTGCTTCAAAAATGATTATATCGTCGGGTACTACATCCTTTGCAGGAATTGTTTTTATTTTTCCGTCACGCATGACTTTTGCTGTCGGTGCTGTCATTGAGGCAAGTGCTTCAAGGGTTTTTTCGGTTTTGTATTCCTGTATAAATCCAAGTACAGCATTTAAAAAAACTATTGCTATGATAGTTACAGCGTCATATATTTCTCCTAAAAATACAGATATAACAGTAGCTCCAAGAAGTATCATAACCATTACATCACGAAACTGTCCAGCAAATATTTTTACTGCACTGTTTTTATTCTTTTCGGCAAGGGTATTACTCCCATATTCAGAAAGACGGGAAGTTGCCTCTTTTTCTGTCAGTCCCTTCATATATTCCTCCTTTGTAGATTTTGTCCTACAAGAATATATGAATTTTCTGGGGTTATTATTACAAAAGCAAAGAGGGACTTTAAACAGTCCCTCTTAAATATTATCCGCTGTATTTTTCAGACTGAGCCTTGATAAGCTCTGCATCATCAAAATAATTTATCTTCATTGCGTTTTTAACTTCAGAAAGTGTCTGAGCTGCTCTTTCTCTTGCAACCTCGCTGCCCTTTCTGAGAACTTCATAAATGTAAGGAATATCCTTTTCAAGCTCTTTACGTCTTTTTCTGATTGGTTCAAGTTCTTCTTCAAGAACGCTGTTTAAGAATCTCTTTACCTTAACATCACCAAGACCGCCTCTCTGATAATGATCTTTAAGCTCATCAAGATTTGCGTAGTCAGAAAGATATCTTTCAAACTGTTCAGGCTTACAGAAAGCGTCAAGATATGTAAATACTGTATTGCCTTTAATCTTGCCCGGATCAGATACTTTAATATGGTCAGGGTCAGTATACATACCCATAATTTTTGTCTTGATAGTGTCACTGTCATCTGAAAGGTAGATACAGTTGCCCAGGGATTTGCTCATTTTAGCTTTGCCGTCAGTACCAGGAAGTCTTAAACATGCCTGATTTGACGGAAGCAGAATTTCAGGCTCAACAAGAGTTTCGCCATAAACGCTGTTGAACTTATGTACAATTTCCCTTGTCTGTTCAACCATTGGCATCTGGTCTTCGCCAACTGGTACAGTTGTAGCTTTGAAAGCTGTAATGTCAGAAGCCTGGCTTATAGGATATGTGAAAAATCCTACAGGAATACTTGTTTCAAAATTACGCATTTTGATTTCTGTCTTAACTGTCGGATTTCTCTGAAGTCTTGAAACTGTAACAAGGTTCATATAGTAAAACGCAAGTTCACAAAGTTCCGGAATCTGTGACTGAATAAAAAGTGTTGACTTTTCCGGGTCAAGTCCGCATGACATATAGTCAAGTGCAACTTCTATAATATTCTGACGTACCTTTTCAGGATTGTCAGCGTTATCAGTAAGTGCCTGTGCGTCAGCAATCATAATATTAATCTGGTCGAACTCGCCTGAGTTCTGAAGTTCAACTCGTCTTTTAAGTGAACCGACATAGTGACCTACATGAAGCTTGCCTGTTGGTCTGTCGCCTGTTAAGATAATCTTTTTCAAAATAGCCCCTCCATTATCAAAATTATACTGATTAAAGTATACCTTAAAAACAAAGATTTGTCAATGTTTTATATTTATACGTATCTGTAGAAGGAAAGTAGACAATAAGCGTAAATTTATATTTACTGCTTTATTTTGGTTGCTTAACTTTTCTTGCTTGTACAAGAAAAGTTACAAAAGAATACCCAAACTTTCTTTGTAAAGAAAGTTTGACCAAAGAAAAGTCACTGCATACTGTTAT
>JAZQZW010000075.1:0-2779 GCA_045634285.1 Oscillospiraceae bacterium | reverse complement strand
TGCAGAAAGAAAAAAATTGACCTTGTCATAACAAAATCAATTTCAAGATTCGCACGAAACACGGTTGACTGCATTGAGTATGTAAGAGAACTGAAAAATTTAGGAATCGGTGTGATTTTTGAAAAAGAAAATATCAACACGCTGACAATGACTTCGGAATTTATGATTTCTCTTTATGGCTCATTCGCCCAAGCCGAGTCGGAATCAATCAGTAAAAATGTTACCTGGGGTATGCAGAAAGCCTATGCCGAGGGCAAGGTTGCAATTCAGTATTCAAAGCTTCTGGGTTACAAAAAAGGCAAGGATAACAAACCCGAAATCGTCCCCGAAGAAGCAGAAACCATAAAGCTGATTTACGAACTTTTCCTTGACGGCTACAGTATGACAAAAATAAAGAAAATTCTTGAAAGCAAAGGAATTCTGACCGCCATGGGCAAGACTGTATGGAATGAGTCACTTGTAAAAAGTATTCTGCAGAATGAAAAATATGTGGGTGATGTGTTACTTCAAAAGACATTCACAACCGACTGCATTTCAAAAAAGGTTGTGAAAAATAACGGTGAAAGACCGATGTACCTCATATCAAATCACCATGAACCAATTATTGACAGAGATACATTTAACAGAGCCGCACAGGAACTTGCACGACGCTCAAGTAAAAGAAAAATAAGTGATAAAACCAAAACAGAACAAGGTAAATATTCAAGCAAATATGCACTTTCGGAACTGCTTATCTGTGGCAAATGCGGAACTCCTTACAGACGGCAGATGTGGACTTCCAATGGTGAAAGATACGCAGTATGGCGATGCATAAGCCGTCTTAATCACGGAGAACGATACTGCAAAGGCTCGCCAACAGTTCACGAAATACCGCTTCACAGGGCGATTTTAAAGGCTGTGAACGAGTATCTTGGCTGCAGAGATGAGATTGCAAAAATCCTAAAAGCCAACATCGGAACGGTTATGGAGTGCAAAAATGGTCAGGAAATTTTAAACCTTGAAAATCGTCTGAAGGAACTCGATAAAGCACGAAATGATCTGATAACACTAATAACAAGCGGTGCATGTGCAGAAGATACGCTGGACAAAGAATTTATGAAAATTCATGACGAGGAAAAAGAAATAAATGAAAAGTTGTCAGATCTTCAGAAAAGCATAAAAATTTCAGAGGACACCCAAAACAAAATCGACTCGGCTATGCAGACGATAAGCAACGAGAATTTTCAGCTTGACACATTTGATGATGTCATAATCAGAAAGCTGATTGAATGTGTAAGGGTTATTTCAAAAGATACGGTTCAGATAATTTTTAAAGGCGAAATTGAAGTGATGGCAAAAATTGAAAAATAAGGACAAAGCGACTTGCATTGCAGGTCGCTTTTTTAGGAGGTAGATAGCTTGCCGGAAAAATATGACGGAATAAAAACACAGAAATTCGGGGTTGAAATTGAATGTACAGGCTTGATGAGAAGCTCTGCAGCAAAAGCAATTTCAAAGGTTTTAGGCAACAAACCGGAGCATGTCGGCGGAAGTTACGACAAGTACAATGTCCGTGACAGCAAGGACAGAAAATGGTCGATTGTTTACGATTCAAGCATACGCTGTGTCAACAGAAGCGGTGTCATATCGTCAAGAGATTACGCTGTTGAAATCGTAACTCCTGTGCTTGAATATGAGGATATAGAACTGCTTCAGGAAGTGGTAAGGGCTGTGAGAAAAGCCGGAGGTGTTACCGGTGCCGAGTATATGTCAGGGATTCACATACATATTGACGGCAGTCCGTATACAGCACAGAGCCTGAGAAACCTTGTGAATATTTTTGCAAGTAAGGAGAATTTTCTGTTTGATGTATTGCAGGTATCACCTATGAGGGAAACCTACTGCCAGAAGGTTGACAGAGATTTTCTTAAAAAGCTGAATAAACAGAAACCTAAAAATCTTGAAGAAATCAAAAAGCTGTGGTACAAAGGAAATACAGATGAGGTTTACAGACATTATTCAAACACAAGATACAGGGCACTCAATCTGCACAGCTTTTTCTCGGATGGTCACTGGGAAATGAGAGCCTGCAACAGTTCACTTCATGCAGGTGTCATAAGGTCTTATGTGGTGCTTGCACTTGCGATAAGCAATGCGGCACTTACAAGAAAATTCTGCTCCCCGAATATTTCAGAGAGTGATAACCTCAGATACAGTTGCAGAGTGTGGCTGATTAACCTTGGCTTAAACGGTGCGGAATTCAAGAACTGCAGAAAACACCTGATTTCACATCTTGATGGTTGTATTTCATGGCGTCACCCCGAAGATGCAATTAAGCAAAGAGAAAGATTAAAATTGGAACGAAATGCCCAGTGTGAGCAAATGTCAGAGCCTGTAAGCGAGTTTGAGGAACAGGTGGAGGTTGTACCCGTCCAAGAGGAACAAGCCGAAAATGAACAGGAATTTGAAGAACAGCAAAACATTGGATTTACAATGTCGATGTAAAAAAGGAGAAGAAAAATGAGTAACAAGATTTTATACGCAGCCTACGGTTCAAACATTAATCTGAAGCAAATGTCATATAGATGTCCTAACTCGGAAGTTGTAGGAACTTCAATGCTGAAAGGTTATGAATTGCAGTTCAGACACCATGCAACGGTAGAACCGGAAGAAAACAGTGAAGTGCCGATTCTGCTGTGGGAACTGGATAAAATGGATGAAATCATTCTTGACAAATACGAGGGCTGGCCTAAGTATTACATAAAAGAAAATGTGACGGTTGAGCTTAACGGTGAGGAAG
>JAZQZW010000074.1:0-8708 GCA_045634285.1 Oscillospiraceae bacterium | reverse complement strand
ATGAAAGAAGCGGCTGTACCCTTCCTCCTGAACTGAAGCCTGTCGAATGCAGTATGTGGCCTGTACGTGTTATGAATGACAACGGGAAAATATATATTACTCTTGCAAAGGGCTGTCATGCAGTGGAAGAAGAGTTTGTGCAGAACGTAAAAAAACTTCTTGATAGTGAACTGACAGAAAAAATAATCAGTTCTGCAAAAACTCAGAAAGGTCTTATAAAACCTTATGATAATTCATATATTAAGCTTGTGGATATTACAGAGGAAATTTTGAAGAATGAGCAGTAAGTTATATATTTTTAAACAGGGGGATTACAAAAAGACAGGGAATTTTCTGTGGCAGAAAAGCAGTATGGCATGCGAGGATTGTCTGCTGGGAATGTATGTATGGAAGGAACGCTATGGTTTCAGACTTTTTCAGACATCAGACAGCAGTTTTGTTTACAGCAGTGAAGATGATACGTTTATGGTGCCTTTTCCGAATCTTACAAGAGAAGCTCTGGGCAAAATGAAAAGTATTTCCCAAAGACTTGTTCTTGTAAGGGTTACTGAGGAAAACAAGAATTATATCAGCGAAAATTTTAAAGATAAGTTTGAATTTCGTGAAGATGAGGGAAGCTTTGACTATATTTATGACATAGAAAAAATGGCAACCCTTTCGGGTAAAAAGCTTGCAAAAAAGCGTAATCATTTAAACGGATTTATAAATGCCTATGAGGACTGGCATACCGAAGAAATAGGATTTGATAATCTTCTCAAATGCAGAAATTTCCTGAAGCTGTGGTATGCTGACAGACTTGAAAACAGTGAAGCTGATGGAAGGGACAGCCTTCTTGCAGAGAAAAAAGCAATATTTGATGTGCTTGAAAACTTTGACGGAATTATGGGTGACGGAATAGTTTTATTTGTAGGGAAAAAACCGGTTGCCTTGACAATCGGACAGAGGATAAGTGAGCATACCTATGATGTTGTATTTGAAAAGGCAGATGATTTTTACAAGGGTGCTTATAATATGATAAACCGTGAATTTGCAAGGCATATCATGGAAAAGTATTCACAGGTCAAATATCTTAACAGGGAAAACGACCTGGGACTTGAGGGTCTGCGAAAGGCAAAAAAATCTTATCGCCCTGTGATGCTGTTAAAAAAATATACTGCTGTGTACAAGGGGTAAATTTTACCAATTTTTTGTAATAGCTTGCATTATCTTTCGAAATCTGTTATAATAGAATAAAAAGAAGCGATTATGGATAAATCTATTATTGCAATAAAGCTTAACAGCGGAAATGGAGTGTGCTTATGAAATTGAAATCTAAAAAGATAATGAGCGTTATGGCGTCAGCGGCAATTACAGCAGCTGTGACATGCGGAACATATACTGATATATCAACACAAACAAATTACAAGTCAGCACCTTTTGTAGTTTGTGCGGCAGGTAGCGGACTTGATGTGGAAACGGACATTTATTATATTGTTGTTGATGAGCTTGGTGATGATGGCAAATACTGTCAGTGGTATACAAGTGATGATATTGCTTTCAATACAAATGGTGTTACTGTAAAGCTTGATGGTGTTGATGTTACTTCAAAATGTTCATTCAGCTTTGACAAGGGAGTTACACCTTCTGAAGTGTATGACGGAGTAAATTTTGATTATGAAGTTCCGATAAAAATTACTTCAAGCAATTATGATATTGTTGAGGCAAAGCTTCCTGTGAAAATTGGTCAGGAGGGTGACGTAAACCTTGACCATGTGGTTGACGTACGTGACTCATCTGCCATTACAAGAGATATTGAATATTTCAGTAAAAATAACAAATCGCTTCTTGAGCCTTTCGGACAGTTTCTTGGCTCTCCTGAAAATATGACTTCATCGTATAAACTTGATATGACTAAGGCATCAGGACTTGCAAAAACTCTTGCTAAGGAATCAATTCAGAGAGCAACAGGTGAAAAACTTGAAAGAAAGGGCGAGAGTGAATATTCACTTTCCATTTCAAATGCAGTGGGTTTCCCTGGACAGACTGTAACTATGCAGGTAGTCATTGACGCTGATGATACTTTTGAATCGCTTGATGCACTTATCGAGTGGGACGATGATACACTTAAATCCGCAGCGGCAGTTTCTGTAAACGGAACACTTTGTGAATCTTATGCAGAAAACGGAATGGTTTCAATTGTTGACTATTCATCAGGCGGCGTAAAAGATGGTGCTATTGCAAGCATTGACTTTGTTATTCCTGAAAACGCAAAGCCAAATACAAACCTTGAAGTTTACTTCTCAGAAGTAAAGACATTCGGTGTTTATGATAGTGGTGTAACTTCAAACATAAGTAATGTTGTAAACGTTGCAGGTGCAACTATTGGTGTACTTGAGCCAAAGGAAACAACTACTGCTGTAACAACTGCAGCACCAACAACACAGACAACAGTTTCAACAACTGTAACATCAAATCCTATTGTAGCAGTTCCGATTGAACAGGGTGACGCAAACCTTGATGGTAAGGTGGATATCAGAGATGCGGCATATATTGCACTTCTTCTTTCACGTGGTGAATCATCTGTTCTTCCGAATGTTGCAGATTACAACTATGACGGTGTAAAGAATATTCGTGACGCAGCGGCAATTGCAAAATTCCTTTCAATAAAATATCAGGTATAATTTAAAATAAAAAGTGCAGTCGAAAGACTGCACTTTTTGTAATTACACGGAAGATTCAAAATAAGTCTCAATGGTTTTGGAAGAATTATCCGGCGGATATTTCCAGTGTGAAATATGATTATCCTCTACAAAATAATTAAATGGCATAGGGTTATACTGTGCCGAAAAAATATCGACTATAATAAGCTTGATTTTCATTTTTTCGGGAATAATAGCCTTTATGTAAACGCTTGCATAGTCACCAACCTGTGCATTTCTGCCTATTTCAGCAAGTCCAGCAAGATTTGGTGTAAGCTCGATAAATATTCCGTAATTTTCAACAGAACGTACAATTCCCGAAACGGTTTCACCATTTTTGAAAATTGCGGCATTTTCTTCCCATGTTCCTAAAAGTTCCTTATGAGAAAGCCATACTCTGTCCTTGTCAATATCTTTTATAATAACCTTTATATCCTGTCCTGTTACAAATCTGTCGGCAGGGTGGGAAATTCTTGAAACAGAGATAGCGTCAATCGGAATAAGTGACGGAATGCCGCAGCCTATGTCAACAAAGCATCCGAACTGTTCAAGATGTGTAACCTTAGCCGGAATAATGTCACCGGAAGATAACCTTTCAATAAAGTTTTTTCGGCATTCTTCCTGCACAGCACGTCTTGAAAGGATAGCTGTTTCAGTTCCGTTGTCATCAGTATTTATGGAAATAACTCTGAAGCATACGGGTTTGTTGACCCTTGAAATAAGTGCAATATCCCTTGTTTTTCCGTTTTCAATTCCAAGTGCGCCCTCAATTTTGGGTATAATCCCTTTCATGCAGGGCAGGTCAACTATTATGTTGTGTCCGCTGTCGCAAAGACTTGCACGTGCTTCAAGGATTTTCCCTGAAATCATTGCCTCATGCAGTCCTGAAGATGTTGATATAAGCCTTTTGTTTTCGGGTGTATTGATTAAGCAACCCTCAGGCAGATATTTTTTCATTTTCCTTGCCTTTCCGATTCATTGAATCTGTTGATTTCTGATTTGCAAAGCTTCGCCTTGCGGTATGGTTAATATTATGAAGGTTTTGAGAAAAATATTCATTATATCTGCCAAAGGGGAATATATTTATTTGGTGGTATTGATGTTAAATCCACCATATGATCCTATAATTCCGGCAACAGCTTCAGCTTTATCAGCTGTTGCCTGAACAGTCATTGTAACCGTTCTGCTTAAAAGCGGCTCTGAAATAAGAGAATGACTTACGGGACGTGAAACTGATGCGGTGATATAATTATATGATGTTACAGCAGTGGGGAGAAGATAGAAAATACTTCCGTGTGTTACGCCATGATGCTCGTTGTTTTTTAAAATACCTCTTAGTCTGCTGCGGTTTGGTACAATTGAAATGTTAAGGGGAGAAGTTATTGCCTCTCGGATATGTCTTGCAGCATATTCTGCAAATTCCACCGATTCAAATTCTCCTGTTATCTTTGAAAACATATAAACCTCCTGTTAAAACAGTATAATTGTTGAAAATACGTCTACATTTCGTATGAGAACATGTTCTGATTTTTATTAGCTTTGTCCAAATTGAAAAAAATATTAAAAGAAAATGTTGCCTTAATACGAAAAATAGGGTATAATAGTATAGAATGGCATAATTATTAAAAAAACGAAACGGAGGGTACTATGGACGTAAGACCCGGGGATATACTTACTATGAAAAAAGCACATCCGTGCGGCAGTAAGGAAATGTTTGTAATACGCTCAGGAATGGATTTTAAACTTCGTTGTGTCGGCTGCGGCAGGGAGTTTATGATACCTCGTAACAAGATAGAAAAAAATATAAAAATAATTACAAGAGAAAGTGAACAGGCGGAGTAAAATATGATTGAAAAAGTCAGACTTATGGAAAACAGATATAATGAGATAAGCAATAAGCTTTCTGAGCCGGGTGTGGCAGATAATCAGAAGCTTTTTACTGACCTCATGAAAGAATATAAAAATCTCACTCCTATTATAGAAAAGTTCAGAGAATATGAAACTGCTGAAAAGAATTTTACAGAAGCCAAAGAAATGCTTGATGCAGGTGGTATGGACAAGGATTTCAAGGAAATGGTTCAGATGGAATTTGAGCAGTCAAAGGAACAGATGGAACAGTTTCATGAGGAACTGAAAATTCTTCTTCTGCCTAAAGATCCTAACGATGACAAGAGTGTTATCATCGAAATTCGTGGCGGTGCAGGCGGTGAAGAAGCGGCACTTTTTGCAAATTCTCTTTACAGAATGTACACTATGTATGGTGAATCAAAGGGCTGGAAGCAGGAAGTACTCAGTGCTCACCCGACAGAGCTTGGTGGTTACAAGGAAATAAGCTTTGCAATTGATGGTGAGGGTGCTTATTCAAGACTTAAATACGAAAGCGGTGTTCACCGAGTTCAGCGTGTTCCGGAAACTGAATCACAGGGCAGAATTCATACTTCAACAGTAACTGTTGCCGTACTTGCCGAAGCTGATGAGGTTGAGCTTGAAATAAATCCGACAGACCTTAAAATAGACGTGTTCAGAGCAAGCGGTGCAGGCGGACAGCATATCAATAAGACAGAATCTGCTGTTAGAATTACACATCTGCCGACAGGGGTTGTTGTTGAATGTCAGGACGAGAGAAGCCAGTTCAAAAACAAGGACAAGGCTATGAAAATTCTTCGTTCACGTCTTTATGACATGCTTCTTGAAGAACAGAACGACAAAATTGCGTCTGAAAGAAGAACACAGGTCGGAACAGGTGACCGTTCTGAACGTATCAGAACTTACAATTATCCACAGGGAAGACTTACAGACCACAGAATTAATTTTACACTTTACAGACTTGAAGATGTATTAAACGGAAATTTGGAGGAAGTGCTTGACGCTCTTGCCACAGCCGACCAGGCGGCAAAGCTTGCAATGCAGCAAAATCAGTAAGATGGAAACTATACTGCTAAACGACAGCGAAAACAGCATAAGTAAAGCGGCTGAAATGATAAAAAACGGTGAAGTTGTAGGCGTTCCTACCGAGACTGTGTACGGTCTTGGTGCAGACGCTTTA
This sequence comes from Oscillospiraceae bacterium, assembly GCA_045634285.1. Classification (GTDB taxonomy): domain Bacteria; phylum Bacillota; class Clostridia; order Oscillospirales; family Ruminococcaceae; genus Porcipelethomonas. The sequence goes on along the minus strand of JAZQZW010000074.1, from coordinate 2,984 downwards.
AATCCTGATGCCGTAAAAAAAATTTTTGCCGCAAAGGGCAGACCTGCGGATAATCCGCTTATTGTCCACATTTATGATATAAAACAGGCAGAGATGCTGGTTCATGATATTCCGCAGCTTTTTTATAGGCTTGCTGAAAAATTCTGGCCGGGTCCGCTTACAATGATTGTTCCGAAAAATGATATAGTTCCTGACGAAACTTCTGGCGGACTTGATACTGTGGGAATAAGAATGCCTGTTCACCCTGTAATGCGTGAGCTTATAAGAATTGCCTGTCCCATAGCAGCACCATCGGCAAACCGTTCGGGTTATCCGAGTCCGACAACTGCCATGCATGTTTTAAATGATATGAACGGCAGAATATCTGCGGTAATAAACGGTGGAGAAAGTAAATTCGGAGTAGAGTCAACGGTAATTTCATTTGATGATGAAAATACCGTCAGAATTTTAAGACCGGGTTCGGTAACTAAAGAAATGCTGTCAGAACTGGCAGAAAATGTAATCATAGATGAAGCTATTTTAAACGACCTTGCAGTTGGCAGGCAGGCACCGTCACCGGGTATGAAATACAAGCATTATTCTCCGAAGGCAGACGTAAAAATAGTAGAGGGCGATTTTGAAGCCTTCTGTAAATACACAGAAAATATAAATACAGACGGACTTTACTGTCTTATTTTTGATGAGGATAATTCAGATAGTCTGAGCGTAAATTATCTGACATACGGAAGTGACAGTATAGAGCAGGCACACAGTCTTTTTGCAAGACTTCGTGAGCTTGACGAAAAAAATGCAAAAACAGTTTTGGTGAGAGCACCGCAAAAAGATGGCGTAGGACTTGCGGTATACAACAGACTGCTACGTGCAGCAGGATTCGAGGTGATAAGGGTATGAACAGTCTTGAAGGTGTGATGATTGTCGGACTTACAGGACAGACAGGAGCTGGAAAAACTCATGTCAGCAGTATTTTTTCTCAGAAAGGCTTTTCAATAATAAATGCAGATAAGGTTGCAAGGATTGTTGTAGAAAAGGGCAAGCCATGTCTTGAAGAATTGTGTGAATTTTTTACCGAAAAAATTCTTAATGAGGATGGCTCACTTGACCGTGCACTTCTCGGGAAAATTGTTTTTACTGACAGTTCAAAGCTTGAGCTTTTGAACTCTATAATATACCCTTATATAACCGCTGAGATTTTAAACACAATAAGACTTCTTGCCGATAAAGGAAGAAAGCTTATTTTACTTGACGCACCTACGTTATTTGAAAGCAGAACAGATGATTTCTGCGAGCTTATTATTTCTGTTATGTCAAGGGAAGAACTGCGTCTGCAAAGAATAATGAAGCGTGATAATATTTCGGAAGAGTCGGCAAAACACCGTATGAATTCACAGCTTAGTGAAGATTTCTTCAGACAGAATTCAGATTTTGTAATTAAAAACAATGATGATATGGACAATCTTTATGCGGTTGCAAATGAAGTTGCGGATAAAATAATAGATTATTACAATAATAATTACATAGGTTAAAAATTAAGCCGTAAGTATGGCAGAATGGAGTATTACAATGAGTAAGGAAAAATCAGAAGGCAAACTTTTAAAGGAAAAGCTTTTAAGCCAGAAAAAGCATGCTTTACTTAAAATGGATGACAGTGAAGTAAAAAACAGCGATGATTTTTGCGAGGATTATAAAAAGTTTCTTGACGCTGCAAAAACAGAAAGAGAAGCTGTAGAATATACAGTAGAACTTCTTGAAAAGAACGGTTTTGTTCCGTTTAAAGTTGGAATGGGACTTAAAGCAGGGGACAAGGTTTATTTAAACAACAGAGGCAAGGCTGTTATTATGGCTGTAATCGGTACAGAAGATATCAGAAATGGTGTAAATCTCTGTGCGGCACATATCGACTCTCCAAGACTTGACTTAAAGCAGTGTCCTGTTTATGAAGATACAGAAATGGCACTCTTTAAAACACATTACTATGGTGGTATAAAGAAGTATCAGTGGACAGCTATTCCGCTTGCACTTCATGGTGTGATTGTAAAGGCAGATGGAAGTTCTGTAAAGGTAACAATCGGTGAAGACGAAAACGACCCTGTTTTCTGCATAAATGACCTTCTCCCGCACCTTGCAACAGAGCAGTACAAGAGAACTCTCGGACAGGGTATCAAGGGTGAGGAACTTAACATTGTTATTGGTTCACGTCCGTTCAGAGAAGATGATTTAAGCGGTGCTGTAAAGCTTAATATCATGAAAATCTTAAATGAAAAGTACGGCATTGTGGAAGATGATTTCCTTTCTGCTGAACTTGAAGCTGTTCCTGCATTCAAGGCAAAGGATATCGGCTTTGACAGAAGCCTTATCGGTGCATATGGCCATGACGACAGAGTTTGTGCATACACTGCTCTTATGGCAACACTTAATGCCAAAAATCCTAAGAAAACTGCTGTTACAATTCTTACCGACAAGGAAGAAACAGGAAGTGACGGCAACACAGGACTTCAGTCTGCATATCTTAAGTATTTTATTGCTGATATTGCAGCAGAATTCGGTGCAGAGGGCAGAGCGGTACTTTCAGCTTCAGAATGTCTTTCAGCTGACGTTAATGCTGCATTTGACCCTACATTCCCTGATGTACTTGAAAGAAGAAACTGTGCTTATGTAAACTATGGTGTATGCGTTACAAAGTTTACTGGTGCAAGAGGTAAGTCAGGTACTTCAGATGCTTCTGCTGAATTTGTGGGAAAAATCCGCAGACTTCTTGATGATAACAAAATTATCTGGCAGACAGGTGAGCTTGGTAAGGTTGATATGGGCGGCGGCGGAACAGTTGCGGCTTATATTGCAAATCTTAATGTTGACGCTATTGACGTTGGCGTGCCTGTTCTTTCAATGCACGCACCTTATGAAACAGTTTCTAAAATTGACGTATATATGACTTATAAGGCATTTCTCGCTTTTATCGAACAGTGATTTTAAAGCCACCCTTTCGG
>JAZQZW010000073.1:0-17975 GCA_045634285.1 Oscillospiraceae bacterium | reverse complement strand
AAATTTAGGTCTTGCAATTGTCGACGAGGAACAGCGTTTCGGTGTAGGACATAAAGAAAAGTTCAAGGAGAAATTCCCAGGAGTTGATATGCTTACACTTTCAGCTACTCCTATTCCGAGAACTCTCAATATGGCTATGAGTGGTATGCGTGATATGTCAGTTATTGATGAGCCTCCACAGGACAGATACCCTGTTCAGACTTATGTTGTGGAGTTTAATATGGCTCTTGTTGTACAGGCAATAAACAAAGAACTAAAGCGTGGCGGACAGGTGTATTATATCCACAACAGAGTAGAAACTATTTCACTTTGCGCCGCAAAACTTCAGCAGCTTATCCCTGACGCAAGAATAGCCTATGCCCACGGAAAAATGTCTGAGGAAGAAATGTCGGATATATGGGGACAGCTTCTGGAACATGAAATAGATATTCTTATATGTACCACGATTATCGAAACAGGTGTTGATGTTCCTAATGTAAACACACTTATTATTGAAGATGCTGACTACTTCGGTCTGTCACAACTTTACCAGCTCAGAGGTCGTGTGGGACGTTCAAACAAGAGAGCATACGCATACTTTACATTCAAGCGTGAAAAGGTGCTTAACGAAGTGGCGGCAAAACGTCTTAATGCAATGAAGGAGTTTACTCAGTTCGGTAGTGGTTTCAGAATTGCCATGCGTGACCTGGAAATAAGAGGTGCAGGAAGTCTGCTTGGCGGAAAACAGCATGGACACATGGAATCTGTGGGATATGATATGTATATAAAGCTTCTGAACGAAGCTATTGCCGAGGAAAAGGGTGAACCGATAAAGAAAAAATCCGAATGTACTGTTGACATTCAGATTGACGCTCACATTCCTGAAAAATACATTGACAGCATGTCGCAGCGAATTGATATCTACAAAAAAATTGCTTCTGTTGAAACTCAGGAAGACAAGCTTGAAATGATTGATGAGCTTATCGACCGTTTTGGTGAACCACCAAAATCAGTAGTGGGACTTATTGACGCTTCGTTGCTCCGAAATACCGCATCAAATCTTGGGATTACGGAAATCCAGCAAAGAAAAGACGCACTTTATTTTTATGTTAAACTGCTTTCTATAGAACAGATAAATGCGGTATCTTCTGCATACAAAGGCAGGGTTTTGTTCAACAGTCTGTCAAAATCATATATCTGCATAAAGCTTGCAAAAAACCAGACGGCAACACAACTTATGGCAGAGACACTTAATATTTTACAGGAAAATGCAGAAAAGGAATAATAATCTCAATTGTTGTGCATTTTTGTCGAATTGCTCTATTTAAACAGCATAATTTCATATAATTTTAGCATAGACATGTATTACGATAAAATGTTATAATTATAGTTGAATATATTATGATAAAGTTTAGAATGGAGAAAGTTCGATGAAATTTACAAAGCTTTTTGCAGTAATTTCAGCCTGCTCAGTAATGCTGCTGTCGGCATTATCTGTAAATGCAGCTGAAGGACTTCCGACAAAAGCATATATAAGCGGTGAAATCGGCAGTTCTGCTGTATGGGATGCCGCAAACGCAACTATCGGTTCAACTGTTGCTGAAATCAACGGTGACGCTCAGTATGAGGTTGAATGGAAAGTCGGAGCAGATGGTGGAACAGAGCAGCTTACTTTCCTTGCTCTTTCAATCCCTAACATCACATCAGACAGCTACTCTGATATAAATGTAAACGTAACGGCAGTTTATATTGATGGTGTAAACGTAAATTACAAAATGAGCCCCAATGCGATAAATACTGCTTATTACGAAGCCGGCAGAACTCCTGAAACAAGAGTGTATCTCTACGATGAATTAAAAGGCACAAATGTTGCCGACCTGCCAAAGCTTACAACAATCAAGGACAGTATTAAGGTAATCTTTACCCTTACAGGAACAGGTCAGTACGGCACATCAAATATTGCAGAAAACATTTATACAACTGCCGCTGAAACTGATTCTTTAACAACATCAACTACAGTTTCAGTAAGTGATGTGGAATCATCTACTACCGGCGACGCAAGTAGTCCGCTTGTTGCAGTTATTGCGGCATTTGGTCTTGCTGCAACAGCAGGTACAGCTGTGCTTTCAAAGGTTAAATTCAATAAGAAATAAAAACAAAAACAGGATGCGAAAGCATCCTGTTTTGTTTTAATGTATTCCGACTTTATTGTCTTTGAAATCTTCAAGTCTTGCTTCATAAGCCTTTATAGTTTCCGGCTCAAATGCAAGAGTTCTTTCCTTACCGCAGATAGTATGAAGAATCTTCTTTGTAAAATAAGGATTCAGAACAAGGAGAGGCCCTAAAAGATATGTTCCGTAGAAATTGTTTCTCACATACCCTTCAGTAAATTCCTTCTTATTCATTGGCACACCCTTTGTTATTTTAACAAACGGTTCAACCCCCTCACCTGCAAAGCCTTCTGTAAACTGCGCTCTGAAAGCGGCTATTTCAATATCCTCATACTTTCCAAGCACCAGTCCGCTGAAACGATGCAGCATATCCCTTTTCGCATAAAAATCATTTATTCCAAGACATTCAACTTCTGTTCCGTCTGTATCAATGATTTTATTCCCGAAAACTTCGTGTGAATTTCCTGTCATAAGAAAAACCACACCCTTTTCAATAAGTTCCTCAATACGCTTTTTATATGGTTTAAGACGTTTGATAACCTCAATCTGAGTATTTTCGGTCATAGGTCCCATATAAATCATATTTACATCATTGTCTGCAAAATGCGGTTTGTCGTTAAGTGCGGTTGAAATATACTCAGCTTCCGGCAGACATAATTTCAGATAACGCATATTTGCACCATCTCCGAAAAGGTTGCACACCTCAGGAAAAAGTTCTTCTATTACAATACTCATAATTTTCTCCTTATTTACCGCCAAGCTCTTTAAGCTGTTTTTTTATGCTATTAAGCGACTCGGTATTAAACAGGTCGTACATAATAATAATCTTATCCACAAGCTCAGGCTTTAAAAGACTTACAGTATCAGTTTCATTGCGGCAGCAGAAAATCTTCTGTTTGTCAACGCCTGCAATAAGAAGTCTTACCATATAGTCATCAGCTCTCTTACCGCCGACAATAATCTGCTTGATATCTGAGCCTTTTAAAAATTCAAAGTCTGTTTCGTAAATCCAAGCAATATTTTCAGATGTACGTTTTGCGTCATACAAGTCTTCAAGAATCATGATAACAGACTTGTCACCGCTTTCCTTTCGCACAAAGTCACAAACACCCGAACACGCAACAGGATTCTGTCCCTTTGCAAGAGATACAATAACTTCCTTTCCGCATGCTTCAAAGCTTTCATAACGTGACTTTACAACCTCAACCTTTGACATGGACTTTGCAACCTGCTGCTGAGAAAGTCCGAAGGTTCTTGCAAATGTCACCGCTGCACTTACGTTGTATAGGTCAGTAATTCTGTTGTTAGGAAGCTTGTAGCGTTCCTCTTTTCCGTTATGAACAATAACCGCCTCACCATTTTCAACAGCTTTTACTTCAAAATCAATCTCAGGTGATTTAAAGCCGCATGAACATGACGCACGTCCGATATGATTGTAATGTCTGAATGAGAAATCAAGCTTGTTTCCGCACTTAGGACAGTTTACAATATCACAGATAATGTTGTCAAGTGTCGGGTTTTCATCTTTAAGAGGTGCAATACCAAAATGAGTTCTTTCATTTCCCTCAGCAAGTCTGTTGCTTATAAGGTCGTCACCATTTAAAATAAGCTTTGTTTTTGACGGAATATTGCTGTTCAGGATATTGAAAATAAACTCAGTATGAGCATTTCTTTTCATTGAATCTCTCTGAAGATTTGTACATACAAGCCAATCAGGTTTTACATTAGGAAGTACTCTCGGAGCACTTCTCTCGTCAACCTCCAATACAGCAGTACTTTTCTTAAAGCCACCGCTCAAAGTGCAGTTATCAAGGAAAAGTGACGCAATACCTGTATCAACGTTTCCGCCAAAGCTGTTGTTTATAATGTCATATCCGTTGTCTGTAAGGATATTGTTAATCATGTTTGAAACTGTTGTCTTACCGTTAGTACCTGTAACAGCAATAACATTTTCAGGCATATCGAAATGCTTTAAAAGGTCAGGATAAAACATAAGCATAATTTCACCCGGAAGATTTGTGGCATTTCTTTTCATAAGACGCATAAGCTTGATAATTACTTTTGCACCTATTACCGATATATAAAATCTTAATGGTTTTTTCATTTTAAAGTCCCCGAATTTTATTTTTATACTACTCTTTCTATAATATCATTTTTGACGTAAAATGTCAAACTTAAACCTTTAAATCTGTCATAAAAAAGAAATTTATTCTCCCCTATTCATTCAGACTGAAAACACAGCCGCAGTAATTCTGCCTGTAAATTTCATGTATACGGCAAAGCTCAGTTGAACGCTTATAGCCATTTTTCTTTTTAAAGTCAGAAATTAGGTAGGAAATATCCAGCTCTTTTTCCAGCTCTTCACCTGTCTTGTTTATGTAAACTGCATTTTTATGCGGACTTACTGTAAGAGTTGTTGCAAAATAATCGGTTCTGTATTCCTTTGCTTTCAGAGCCGCCTGTTCCATTCTCATTTTGATACATACTTCACAGCGCTTTCCGCCCTCCGGCTCATTCTCAAGCCCCTTTACAGCCTCAAAAAAGCTTTCGGGAATATATTCCCCCTCAATTAGTTCAACCTCAGAAAAATTCATTTTTTCCAGCACTTCCTTTTGCACCCAAAGACGTTTTTCATATTCTTCTTTTGGCTGAATGTTCGGATTGTAGAAAAAAAGCTTTACATTAAAATACTGCGTAAGGTACTCCAGAACATAACTGCTGCATGGTCCACAACAGCTGTGAAGCAGAATTGTCGGTTTTTCACCCTTTTGCTGATGTGCCTGTATTAACCTGTCCAGCTCACGCTGAAAATTTCTCTTGTTTTCCATTTAAATATCCTCAAGTGAAAGTGTAGCTATTGCATTAAGGCTTTCGTCACCTCTCTGCCCTGCAAGGTAATTATAGTAACCCTGACAGGCAATCATCGCACCGTTGTCGCCGCAAAGATTAAGTGGTGGAAGATACAGTTTATATCCCTTTTCAGCACATGTCTTTTCAAATATGCCACGTACACCGCTGTTGGCAGAAACACCACCTGCAACAGCTATTGTTTTATAGCCCAGTGTTTCAGCTGCAAGCATGGTCTTTTCACATAAAATATCGGAAATTGTACCCTGAAGTGCCGCACTCAGATTTTCCTTGTTTACTTCAATGCCTTTTTGCTGTGAGTTATGAAGTAAATTTATAACTGCTGTTTTAAGCCCTGAAAAGCTGAAATCGTATTCACTTCCTGCAACCTTAGGACGTGGAAGTACAAATTCACTTCTGTCACCAACCTGTGCAGCCTTGTCAACATGCACACCTCCGGGATACGGAAATCCCATTGCTCTTGCACACTTGTCAAAGCACTCACCCGCCGCATCATCTCTTGTTCTGCCCACCACTCTGAAAGTAGTATAATCCAGTACTTCCACTATATGAGAGTGTCCTCCACTTGCCACAAGGCAAAGGTATGGTGGTTTCAGGTCAGGATGTGCTATGTAGTTTGCCGCAATATGTCCCGAAATATGATGAACTGGAACAAGTGGTTTTCCTGTTGCCATGGAAAGCCCCTTTGCATAGTTTACCCCTACAAGCAACGCTCCGATAAGTCCCGGTGCGTATGTTACAGCAATTGCGTCGATTTCATCAAGAGTTTTTCCGGCATCAGAAAGTGCTTTTTTTACAACTCCCGATATATTTTCGCAATGTCTTCTTGATGCAATTTCAGGTACTACGCCACCATATTTTCTGTGTTCCTCAATCTGTGTGGAAATTACATTTGACAGTATGTTTGTTCCATTTTCCGAAACAGATGCCGCTGTTTCATCACATGAGCTTTCAATTCCAAGTATATACATATCATTCACCCGTTTTAATATTTTTCATCATCAGCACTCCGTTGTCTGTGGGATTGCTGTAATAGTTTTTCCTGAGTCCGTTTTTTTCAAAGCCGTTTTTTTCATAAAAGTTTATTGCAGACTGATTTTTTTCCCTTACCTCAAGAAAAATCTTTTCTGCATTCTGTTCTTTAAAATAATTTTCAAGTGCATCAAAAAGCATCTGTGCAATACCGTTTCGTCTTGACTTTTCCACTACGGCTATGTTTAAAAGTTCAGCTTCATCAAGCACCCATGAACCATTTGCAAAGCCGATAATTTCACTGTTCTGAACAGCCTTGAAAATCACAGTATTTTTATTTTGCAGCCAGTCGGAAAAGCCTTTTTCCGACCAGCCGTTAGGTATACATTCCTTTTCTATTGCCGCAATTTCAGCTATATCCGAAATATCCGCAATCAGAATATCAGCCTTTTGCTTCATACCAGCTTTCACCTCTGTTTACATCTGCTGTCAGCGGAACTTTAAGCTCTGCCGCACTCTGCATTTCACATAACAGAATTTCAGCCGCCTTGTCTGCGTCACACATGTCACATTCAACAATCAGTTCATCGTGTACCTGTAAAATAAGTCTTGCATTCGGTACTTCATCTTTAAGTCGCTTGTAAACCCTGACCATAGCAATTTTTATGATATCTGCCGCACTTCCCTGGATAGGAGTGTTCATAGCAATTCTCTTACCTGCCGCCTGCATGTTCTTGTTTGAGGCTGAAAGCTCAGGCACATATCTTTTTCTGCCGAACATTGTGGTAACAAAGCCGTCGGTTTTTGCCTTTTCTACAACGTTCTCCATAAACTTTTCAATATTCGGGAAATTTGCAAAGTAATTTTTAATATATTTTTTTGCTTCATACACACTTACACCGATATCCTTTGAAAGTGAAAACGCACCGATGCCATAAATAATACCAAAGTTTACAGCCTTTGCCGCACTTCTCATATCAGGGGTAATCATCTCCTGTGGAAGTCCGAAAACCTGTGCCGCTGTTGATGCATGAATATCTGCACCTGTTTTAAATCCTTCAATCATAACAGGGTCATCACAGATATGCGCCACAATTCTCAGCTCAATCTGACTGTAATCGGCATCAAGGAAAACCTTGTCCTGTGCCGCAGTAAAGAACTTTCTCATTTCACTTCCAAGCTCTGTTCTTACAGGTATATTCTGCATGTTAGGCTCAGTTGAAGAAATTCTGCCTGTTCTTGTTTCCGTCTGCTTGAAAACAGTGTGTATTCTTCCGTCATCACATACTGTTTTCAACAAGCCGTCAACATAAGTTGAATTAAGTTTGGTCAGCTTTCTGTAATGAAGTACAAGGTCGATAACCTCATGACTGTCACGAAGTTCCTCTAAAATTTCAGCACTTGTGGAAAATCCATTTTTATTTTTCTTTTTAAGTGGAACACCCATTTCATAAAGAACATCACCCAGCTGTTTAGGGGAAGAAATGTTGAATTCCTTTCCACACATAAAGTAAATGCGTTCTTCCATGGCTTCTATGTCGGATTTTAACTGTTCCCCGAAATCCTTTACACCCTGTGCATCTACCTGTATTCCCGTATGCTCCATTGAAGCAAGTACTTCTGTAAGAGGCTGTTCAACCTCATACATAAGAAAATCAAGACCCTGTGTGTTTATCTCTTCTTTAAGTACTTCATAAAGCTGTGGTAGTGATACAAGCTGTGCGTTATCTTCAGCCTGTCTGAAAAACGGTGTGTCATATCTGAAACAAAGCTTTTCTATATTGTACTCACTTGCAGACGGGTCAAGAAGATATGCCGCAATCTCACAGTCAAAAGTCAGATTTTTAAGCTCTGTATTATTTTTAAATGCAGTATGATAGTGTGGTTTTGCAGAAATAGTAACCTTCGGGGTATCACTGCTTAATACATTCAGAATATATGCTTTATTTTCGGTTGTATATACTGTGCATTCTGTCTCACTTTCAAAATCACATATACTCATTTTATTATCAGACAGCATATAGAAAATCCTGTCACCCGTTAAAAGCCTGTTTAAGCTTTCGTCTGTCAGCTCTGCTGTTTTGCAGTTGATATCAACAGCCTTTACGGTTTTCTGCTCAGATACCGTTTCAGACGCCTCAAGTCCGAACTTGGAAAGCATCTTGAACATTTCAAGCTCTGTCAGAAGTTCTGAAAGCTTATTTTCATCACGTTCCTTTAAAATGTAGCTGTCGGGATTTATGTCAATCGGTGCATCAAGAACAATAGTGGCAAGCCACTTGCTTTCCTTTGCTGCATCTCTGCCGTTATCAAGCTTGGTATATGCACCCTTTGCAAGACCTGCATTATCTAAATTCTCATAAAGATTTTCAATTGTTTTCCATTTTGTTACAAGAGTGGTTGCCGTTTTCTGTCCGATACCTGCAACACCCGAAATATTATCCGAGCTGTCACCCATAAGTGCCTTTAGGTCGATAAGATAAATCGGCTCAAAACCGTAGTCCTCAAAAAACTTGTCCGGAGTATAGAGAATAGTTTCCTTTGTGGTTGCAAGGTGAACCGTAACAGCATCATTTACAAGCTGTAAGCTATCCCTGTCACCTGTCAGGATATGACATTCATTACCGGTATCGACACACATTTTCGAAAGTGTACCCAGAACATCATCTGCCTCATAACCCTCACACTCAATAACCTTTACACCCATAGCTTTGAGTATTTCCTTTATAATAGGCATCTGCTGTGCAAGTTCCTCAGGCATACCCTTTCGGTTTGCTTTATATGTTGTTACTGCCTTGTGACGGAATGTGGGCGTTCTCAGGTCAAAAGCAACTGCCACACCGTCTGGCTTTACAATATCAAAATTCTTGAAGTAAATATTTAAAAAACCAAAAAGAGCATTTGTGTAAACGCCTTTTTTGTTTGTCAATGCACGGATACCGTAATACGCACGGTTCATTATACTGTTTCCGTCAATTGCAAGTAATTTCATACGCTTTCTCCTTAATCCAAAATATACTTATTTATATTATAACAGATTTTTTGTAAAAGTTCTATGGGTTTGGGAAATTTTTTCAAAAATACTTGACAGACATAAAAAAACGTGTTATTATAATGATATCAAATTGATATCATTATAATTCACATTGACGGAGGATAAGATTATGGACGAGAATAAACAAATTATTACAGAAGAAAAAGTTTTAAGTGCAAAAAATGGCTGGTCAATGCTGTTTCTGACCGTTCTTCTCTATATAGTATTTATAGGCGGACTTATCGGCGGCATTTTCCTTTGCGAAAATGGCAAACTGAATACAGGTGTACCATTAATCATTATCGGTATCATTTCTTTTGTTACAGCAATTATTATTGATTGTGGTTTAAAGGTAATGAAGCCTAATGAAGCACTTGTACTTACTCTTTTCGGTAAATATATCGGTACTCTTAAAAATGACGGTTTCTTTTTTGTAAATCCTTTCTGTGCTGCTGTAAATCCTGATTATGAAAATGCAGTAAAAATCGCAAACGAAAAAACCAAGAACAATGAAAAAACAGCTGTTTCTGTGAATGTAAGCAAAAAGATTTCTCTGAAAGCGATGACACTTCGCAACGAAAAGCAGAAAATAAATGATGTACTGGGTAATCCTATTGAAATCGGCATAAACGTTATATGGAACGTTGAAAACACAGCAATGGCTGTATTTAACGTAGATAACTACACAGATTTCCTTTCTGCCCAGGCAGACTCGGCCCTCAGAAATATTGTAAGACTTTATCCTTATGATGTTTCGGAAGACGGTGATGAGAAGTCACTTCGTGGCTCAAGTCAGGAAATTGCCGAAAGCCTTAAAACAGAATTACAGGAAAATGTTAATATTGCCGGACTTAAAATAAATGAAGTAAGAATCACACACCTTGCATACGCTCCTGAAATTGCGGCGGCAATGCTCCAGCGTCAGCAGGCAACAGCTATTATCGAAGCAAGACAGAAAATTGTTGAAGGTGCAGTAGGCATGGTTGACATGGCACTTAAAAATCTGGCTGAAAACAATGTCTGCGACCTTGATGACGAAAGAAAAGCACAGATGGTTTCAAATCTCCTTGTTGTACTTTGCGGAAACAAAGACGCACAGCCTATTGTGAACAGCGGTTCTATTTATTGATTTCAGCATACGTAATTATTTGCGGTTGTTATTTTAAGGCAGCCGCAAAAAGTGTTTTAAATAATAAAGAAAGGATTTGATACCGATGGCAAACGATGAAAAAAAGGCGAAAAAACAGATGCCGTTAAGACTGTCGACGTCACTTTACAATGAACTTGCGGCATGGGCCGAAGATGAATTTCGTTCCATTAACGGACAAATCGAATATCTTTTGACAGAATGTGTGAAAAAACGTAAAAAAAGCAAAAAGAATACAGATGAAGAATAGGAGCAGAAATGGAATACGTAAATATAGGAAATGTCAGAATAAAAAAAACAGCGGCGCTTGCACCTATGGCTTCGGTAGCAGACAGAGCTTATCGCATTTTAAATCGTGAATATGGTACATGTTATACTGTAAGTGAGCTTATCTCTGCAAAGGGGCTTTGCTACAATGCTGCAAAAACAATTGAGCTTTGTACCGTTACTGAAAAAGAACGCCCTATGGCACTCCAGCTTTTTGGTGATGACCCTGAATTCATGAAAAAAGCTACTGAAATCTGTATGCAGTTCAATCCCGATATAATCGATATAAATATGGGTTGTCCTGTACCTAAGGTTGTAAACAACAATTCGGGCAGCGCCTTAATGAAGGACATAAACAAGGCGGCTGAAATTGTAAAAGCAGTAAAAAGCGTATCAGGAGTGCCTGTTACAGCAAAATTCCGAAAAGGCTGGAACAAGGACAGTGTAAATGCTGTTGAGTTTGCCCTTGCCCTTGAAGATGCAGGTGCAGACGCTCTTGCCGTTCATGGCAGAACGAAAGACCAGATGTATTCGGGTACGGCTGACAGAGATATTATAAGACAGGTAAAGGAAGCTGTATCTGTTCCGGTTATCGGTAACGGTGATATCGACAGTCTTCAAAGCTGTCTTGATATGTATAAGCAAACAGGCTGTGACCTTGCTATGATAGGCAGAGCGACCTACGGAAACCCATTTATTTTCAGGGAAATAGAAAACTATTTTGAGGGAAAGCCATATACTCCGCCAACAGTTGAAGAACGTATGGAAGTTATGCTTTATCATATACGTCTTATACTTGATCAACCTGAAAAGGACAATGAAATGCGTGTCATGAAGGAGGCAAGAAAACATGCCTCATGGTATATGAAAGGACTTTATGGTGCTGCTTCATTCCGAAATAAATGCTACAGCCTTGAAACATACGATGACGCACAAAGACTTGCTGAAGAATTTTTAAAATTACAGCCGAAAGAATAATTTAAAGCGAATGACTGTTTATCAGATAAAACCCAAAAACGAGTCTGTATCAGACTGATTTTTACCAATACAAATTTTTCTTCTTTATTGTGACTTATATTCGCTCTGCCTTTGGGTCTTCTCAGTTCTGTCGGTTTCTTTTTGTTTTGATATAAAAATGATGGTAGTCACTTTTTGTGTCTACCATCATTTTATTATTTCAACTTTTAGCAGTTTCTTTTAATTATCTGCAAATAAACCAAAACCGCCTTTTCAGACGGTTTTGATTTGTATATCTATAAGAAGGATGAATGAGAAAAGCAGTTATTAATAGCCCATTCCCATGCCGCCCTGTGGCATAGCAGGAGCAGCTTCAGGGGCTGGAATGTCTGCTACAAGGCTTTCTGTTGTGAGTACCATTGCTGATACTGAAGCCGCATTCTGGAGTGCAGAACGTGTAACCTTAGTAGGGTCAACGATACCTGATGGAATCATATCAACATATACTTCATTGTAAGCGTCAAAGCCGTAGCCCACCTTACCTGACTTGATAATTTCGTTGATGATAACGCTGCCTTCAAGACCTGCATTCTTTGCAATCTGACGAACGGGTTCTTCAAGTGCCTTGAGGATAATCTGTGCACCTGTCTTTTCATCGCCTGAAAGTTCGCTTGTAAGCTTTTCAACAGCTGGAATAGCGTTGATGAGAGCTGTACCACCACCGGCAACGATACCTTCTTCAACGGCTGCCTTAGTAGCTGCAAGAGCGTCTTCAATTCTGAGCTTCTTTTCCTTCATTTCGATTTCAGTAGCTGCACCAACCTTGATTACAGCAACACCACCTGAAAGCTTTGCAAGTCTTTCCTGAAGTTTTTCCTTGTCAAAATCTGAAGTTGTTGTTTCAATCTGAGCCTTGATCTGTGCTGTTCTGTTAGCGATTTCAGCACTGTCACCTGCTCCGTCAACAATGATTGTATTTTCCTTCTGAATAACAACCTGTCTTGCCTGACCGAGCTGTTCAATTGTAGTATCCTTGAGCTCAAGTCCGAGTTCTTCTGAGATTACTTCACCGCCTGTTAAGATAGCGATATCCTTGAGCATTTCCTTACGTCTGTCACCAAAGCCAGGAGCCTTTACAGCTGCACACTTGAATGTACCTCTGAGGTTGTTGAGGATAAGTGTTGTTAAAGCTTCACCTTCAATATCTTCAGCAATAATTACAAGCTTCTTGCCTGACTGTACAAGCTGTTCGAGAAGCGGAAGAATTTCCTGAATTGACGCAATCTTCTTATCTGTGATAAGAATGAATGGGTCATCATAAACAGCTTCCATTTTTTCTGTATCTGTAACCATGTAAGGTGAGATGTAGCCTCTGT
Source organism: Oscillospiraceae bacterium (assembly GCA_045634285.1). Classification (GTDB taxonomy): domain Bacteria; phylum Bacillota; class Clostridia; order Oscillospirales; family Ruminococcaceae; genus Porcipelethomonas. Next base: position 5,204 of record JAZQZW010000073.1, on the reverse strand, counting down.
CAAACTGCATACCTTCAACAACTTCGCTGTATGTTTCAGCTGTCTTGCTTTCTTCAATAGTGATAACACCGTCAGCTGTAACCTTTTCCATAGCGTCAGCAATGAGTTCGCCAACCTTTTCATCTGCTGAAGAAACTGTTGCTACTCTTGCAATATCTGCGCTGCCTTCAACTGTCTTTGAGTTTGCAATTACTGTTTCAACTGCTGTTTCAACAGCCTTTGCCATACCCTTCTTAACAATCATAGGATTTGCACCTGCGGCAATATTCTTCATACCTTCGCTAATCATAGCCTGTGCAAGAAGTGTAGCTGTTGTTGTACCGTCACCGGCTGCGTCATTAGTCTTTGTAGCAACTTCTTTGAGCATCTGAGCACCCATGTTTTCAAATGCGTCTTCAAGTTCAATTTCCTTTGCAATAGTAACACCGTCATTTGTAACCAGTGGTGCACCGAATTTCTTATCGAGTACTACATTTCTGCCCTTAGGACCGAGTGTAATCTTAACTGTATCTGCAAGCTTGTCGATACCTGACTGTAATGACTTTCTTGCTTCTTCACCGTATTTGATATCCTTTGCCATAGTAATCAATCTCCTTTATATAAACTGTTTATTATTCTACAATTGCCAGAACTTCAGACTGACGGAGGATTGTATATTCTTCGTTATCAACCTTAACTTCTGTACCTGCGTATTTGCTGAGTAAAACCTTGTCGCCTACTTTTAAATACATTTCAACCTTTTCACCGTCAACAACTCCGCCCGGACCTACTGCAACTACTTCTGCAATCTGTGGCTTTTCCTTTGATGCGGCTGCAAGAATTAAACCGCCCTTTGTTGTTTCTTCAGATTCTGTCATCTTGATGACGATTCTGTCTGCTAATGGTCTGATAGTCATATTTATTCCTCCCGAGATTTTATCTTTTGAATTAGCACTCCAACTTGTCGAGTGCTAATTATTATTTTACCAACTTTTTCAGAAAAATCAAGCGTATTTTGGTATTGAAATTTATTTTTGTATTATTGCACAATAATCACACTTAGAAATTGTGACGATTTGATATATTAGTGAAACTTTTTATGTAAATTTGTTTCTGCTATAAAAAGCAAAATATAGTTTTTGCTCTTTTCATTGACTTTTACAGCAATTTTTGATAAAATATATTTAAAATCAGAGCAAAGCGTGATAAGCTTGCTTAATCACGCTACAACGATTGCAACCGTCACAGGGAGTTTTGCTCCTCAGGGTTTCAGTAGGAAATTTATTCTCCTGCTGAAAGTCTGAAATGGAACCCGCCGCCTAAGAAGCGGAAGACATCTGCGACATGGTTATAAAGCCATAAAATATAATCGGAGAATTAAAGTGAAAAAAATTCTTATTGTTGATGATGACAAAAGCATCTGCGAGGTTTTAAAAAAACATCTTGAAAAAGAGGGTTACAATATAATAATTTCGGACAATGGTGATGAAGCACTGGTAAAAATTCAGGCATTAAAACCTGATATGGTTTTGCTTGATGTAATGCTTCCTGGTACAGATGGCTGGCAGGTCTGTCGTGAAATACGTCAGAATAACACTATGCCTATTATCTTTATTACAGCCAAATCTGAAATTTTTGACAAGCTTTTAGGGTTTGAGCTTGGTGCGGATGATTATATCACCAAGGCATTTGACGTAAGAGAAGTTGTAGCAAGAGTCAAGGCTGTTGCAAGCAGGTCGTGCAGAGAAAAAACCAAATTTGTTTCAAAAGAAATTTCTTTTGAAAACATACATATAAATCTCAGTGAATACAGGGTCAAAATAAACGGCAGACAGATCGAAATGCCGCCAAAGGAACTTGAACTGCTTTATTTTATGGCATCAAACGCAAACAGAGTTTACACACGTGACCAGCTTCTTGATGAAGTATGGGGGTTTGATTATTACGGAGATTCAAGGACAGTTGACGTTCACATAAAAAGACTTCGTAAAAAGCTTGAAAACGTGTCTGATAAATGGAAGCTCACAACCGTCTGGGGTGTGGGATATAAATTTGAAAGTGAATGATTATGAACGAAAATTTACAAAATACAGAAAAACCGACTGAAGTTGAAATAACAACAGAAAACAATAATACTTCTGAAAATATTTCCGAAAAATTTGCAAACATTGAAAACGATATTTTCAGCGAGATAGAAAAGGGTAAAAAAAGAAAAAAAAGAAAAAAATACAGAAGAAACAAAAAAATCGAAAAAAATCTTCTTATCGTATTTACAGTTATAATAACAGTAGCTATTATTGCGGCTTCAATTTATTGTGTTGTTTCAGATGTTTTAAGCTTTAAGGTTGATGTTTCACCAACAGGAGTAAGAAAAGAGTTTACTCTTAATGTGGCTGACAGACCGGCAGCACCGGAAATATATGCCGATGAAAACGGCAGGTATACCATTGAAGGACTTGCAAGTGTCATGATGCCTCAGATAGTGGAAATTTATGCATACGAAAAGAAAAATTCCAATGAAATTACTGCTGGCGGCTCGGGAATTATAATTTCCAATGACGGATATATCGTTACAAACACCCATGTTCTTGACGGCATGGAAAAATACGTGGTAAAAACCCATGACGGCAGAACATACAATGCTGAAATTTCTGGCAGAGATAAAAAAACAGACATTTCCGTTATAAAAATTGATGCAAATGGTCTTATCCCTGCCCAGTTCGGCAATTCAGACAATGTGGTACAGGGCGAGGCAGTGTGCGTGGTCGGAAATCCTGAGGGACTTAACGGTTCAATTACCAATGGTATCGTATCGGGTCTTAACAGAAAAATCAGAACTGCTGCTACAGGTTTTGAAATGAACTGTATTCAGACAAATGCAGCTATCAGCCCAGGCAACTCAGGCGGCGCACTTGTAAATATGTACGGACAGGTTATCGGTATCACTTCTTCAAAATATGCTACAACAACAGCCGAAGGTCTTGGGTTTGCAATTACTATAAATGAAGCAAAGCCGATTATAGAAGAACTCATAACCAAAGGATATGTAAGCGGCAGAGTAAGAATAGGCATTACTTTCTATGAATCATATGCAAATTATATGAATGTTATGTTTGAAGAGGAATTTGGCTTCGAAATTCCGAAAGAGCTTGAAAAATCATTATGGATTGACGAGATAAGCAAGGATTGTGATATTTCAAATACCGAACTTAAATCAAAGGATTTTATTGTTCAGATGAACGGAAGACCTGTAAGCAGTTATGATGATATTGAAACTGTTATAGAGGGACTTGTTGGCGGTGATACAGTAACAGCAAAATGTGCAAGGGTATCTGATGATGGTAAAATAAGTTATTTCGACATTGAATTTAAGCTTATGGAAGATAAATCAGGTGATTATTAAAAAAGAGGTCAAAAGTGAAATAATATAATGATGGCAGACATGAAAGTGACTGCCATCATTTTTTATGTAAGTATAAAAACCATTATTAATAAACGTAAATCAGGAAATTATCTTGTAACAAAACCGGCTAAAAGACTTCCTGAAAAGCCAAAAGTACAGGCAGCCTTATCCTTTTTGTACAACGATCAGTAAGTACGGTACTCATCAGCAGATTATTGCTGACATGATTTACCGCTTTAATTATCCAAACGCTTAACAAAAAACCGTCAGTTCAATACAGATCTGAACTGACGGTTTTAACTTATTCTTTTTTATACCTACCGACATTTCAGTAAATACAGTTCCTTTGTGATTTTATTTCTTATAGAAGTCCATTTGTCCCATTGTTTTAAGGCTTGTAAAGTCTAAGTGACCATCAAACTTTGAGTAGTAACCGAAATATTCAACCATTGCAGGCTCTGTAAGAATGTTTTTACCGTTTACAATACATTCGTCATGATTTAAAACAAGAACGTAATAATAAGGATCTTCTACCTGATATTTCTGCATAACAGTACGCTGACCTTCTTCGGTAAAGCCATATTCTGTTACAAGATAGTCAATAGCGTCCTGACCGTTAAAAACCTCAAAATTACCTGAGTAGTAATTATTGGTTTTATCGGATGCGCTGTTGTAGAACTTGTATGTGCCGTCTGTTTCAAGTTCGATAAGAGAACCGTCAGTACCCTGCCAGCTGTTGCCTGTAAGGTAATCACCCTTTTGTTCAAATTCTTCGTTGTTTTCGCAGGCTGTAAAGCAGAAAATCATGCAAAGCGCCATTAAAACAGCAGTTATTTTTTTTATCATATTTTTTCTCCTTTGTTTTTACTTTTATTTACTAATATAGTATCACAAACATTTTTGTTTGTCAATAACAGAGCGAAACATCTTTTGATTTGCAGGAATAAAATCAGTTTAAATATTGTTTTGCAGTATATGTCATACTTTCTATACTGCTTTTATCTGATGTAATGCCGTATGCTGAAAGCATATCATAATTTCCGTCAACTAAATTCTGAAGCATTTCTAATGTTTCTGACCTGTCTGTTTCAAGAAAAAAAGGCAGATATTCCTGAAAAATTGCATTATTATGAAGCAATATACTTTTTACAACAGAAATCATTTCAGGCTTAGAAGATAAATCACCATTAAATCTTTCGCAAACTGATTGTGAATTATAATATATTATTGTATTTCCTGCTAAATAACAACGTATTTTATTATCATTATATATTGTTATAAACCCTTCATCTTCATTAAAATATTGTACCACAGTGTGAAAATCTTTTTCATCCGTAATAGTTATATTATGAAGATAATCATCACAAGTTACTCTGAAAGTATCACCATATTCTGTAGTGTATGTTTTATCAAAACAATATGAATTATCGTTTTTTATTAAAACTATAATAGCAACACACATTAGAATTATCATTATAAAAAGTGAAATAAATATATATTTCCTCATGAATTTTATTCCTTTGGTAAATATTCGTGTATAAAAATATCGGGCTTACTTATGTAAACCCGATATGTTCTGCTGAGACCACACGGCTGGTCGAGGTGACGGGACTTGAACCCACGGCCTCTGCGTCCCGAACGCAGCGCTCTACCAAACTGAGCCACACCTCGATTACCAATATATTATATCACAAATATTCCTGTTTGTAAAGAGAAAAAAGCGTAAATTTTCATAAGCATTTAAATTTTAATTTGTCGGTGACCCGACAGGACGTGTCGCGATTTACTTTACTTGTAAATTAAAATAAACTTCGCGAAATTT
>JAZQZW010000072.1:0-9485 GCA_045634285.1 Oscillospiraceae bacterium | reverse complement strand
TTTGATATTCAGTTTTAAGATAGCCGGTGTTTATGGCGTAGAGGTTCCACCTGTTCCCATTCCGAACACAGAAGTTAAGCTCTTCAGCGTAGACGATACTTGGTTGGCGACGACCTGGGAAATTATATCGATGCCGGCATACAGTAAACCACCTGAAATCAGGTGGTTTTTTTATTACATAAATAAAGGAGTATTATTATGGGAACATTGGGGAATGTATTATGGTTTTTATTCGGAGGGATATTCAGCGGTCTTTCATGGTGTTTTAGTGGTATATTCTGGTGTATAACTATTATTGGTATTCCGATAGGAAAACAATGTTTTAAATTTGCAGATGTAGCATTTTTCCCATTTGGTAAGGAAATCAAATATGGTGGTGGTGCATTTTCACTGATTGCGAACATATTATGGCTAATATTTACAGGTTTATGGATGGCTCTTGGTTATCTGATAGCAGGTCTTATATTCTGTGTTACAATTATAGGAATTCCATTTGGATTACAGATGTTCAAACTTGCAAAGCTTTCATTAATGCCGTTTGGTGCTTCAATAGAGTACAAATAATCAAAGAGAGCAATAGCTCTCTTTTGTTAAATGCAACCAAATATAGAGGGTTGACTAACTCAGTGTATAGTTTGACTTTACGAAAATACGTAAAAATATATTAATATATAAATTTTTGTGCGATAATTGGAAGATTTGTACGTCTATATTAATGAACAGCAAATACTGTTTTAAAAAATATAAATATATCACAGTTTAAGAAAGGAGGTTTTTTATGAAAACTATGAAGAAAATTTTAAGTATAATATCAGCAGGAATTATGGCTGTAACATGTTCTTTAACTGCATTTGCAGATGCACCGTATAACGATGCAGTTATCATTACTGAGACCGGAAATTATACAGCAAACATTGTATGTGACGACGACTGGATTCTGGTATATGAAAATGAACACGGAAAATCCGGTGATTATGTAATCCGAAGATATGATTTTTCAATGAATTATACAGTTTTTAAGTCTGATACAGAAATTACCCCTGAATATTTTGGCTTATCAGATGATAGCGTATTGCTGAAAACTGAAAGCACAAGTTCAACGGAAACCTATTCTGTTTTGGTTGAAACTCAGGAGGAGCTTGAAAAACTTTATGAAGCGGCAGGAAAGCTTGCAGAAGATGAAGTCATTATTAATGGGTTTAAGCAATTTATGTATAATTATGCTTGTTTTTACGGTCATGGTACAGCACATATTACATTAAGTCAGGCAGATGAAAACTTTAATCCAAATTCAATTGAAGGGCTTGAAAATATAACTTTTAAACAAAACAAAAGTGATTCCAGAATTTATTACTGTGATTTTACAATTGAAAACTATATAATCCTTAAAAATGCTGAAGAAACAATACGTGCAACAGAAAATGTTGAAGATTTTTGTATTTCACCTTCTATATGTGCAGTAGCGCATACTCCGAATATAATAAGGATTTTTGTTGATGAATATAATGAAAACACAACAGAAGCGGTAATCGGTGACGCAAATAATGATACTGCACTTAATGTACGTGATTGTTCATATATTGCAAGAAAGATAGCATATGGGGTACCGGAAGAAATATCTGATGCGGCAGATTTTAATGCTGACGGAAAAATTAATATAAGAGATGCTGCAGCAATTGCAGGATATCTTGTTTCACTTTATAATAATAACTGACAATCTGATAGTATAGCAGAAATTTACGGAAAGGAAGTGTTTTTATGAAGCTTATAAACAGAATTTTAAGTATAGTATCAGCAGGAATTATGGCTGTAACATGTTCTGTGACTACATTTGCAGATGCACCTTATGATAATGCTGTAATTTGTGATTGTAATAGTGCTTATATGGCGAATGTTCTATATGAATCCGATGGTATTGTTGCATTTGAAAATGAGAATGGAATATTTGGAGAGGCTGTAAGCGGCAGGAGAGATTTTTCAATGAATTATATAATTCTGCATAACGACGGAATTGTGACAGCAGAATGGTTCGGACTTTCCGATGAATATACTGTTAAACAGACGGCTTACGATGATAAAACTGAAACATATACAGTTACAGCAGAAAGTTATGAGGAACTCAACAAGCTTTATGAAGCGTCGGCAGAACTTCTTGAAAAAGGCATAATAGAAAATGCGTACAAGCAGTATACATACTATTATGGTTGTTATGGTCCTGGTACTGTACATATTACATTGAATCAGGCAGATGAAAATTTTAACCTTAATTCGATTAAAGGTCTTGAAAATTTCAATTTCACGCAAAATCCTGAAAATCCAAAAGTTTATAGCTGTAACGCTACTGCTATTAAAGATGCGGTAACATTACTAAAGCTGAAAGAAACTATACTTGCAGCAGAAAATGTTGAAGATTTTGATTTTATTTATGCTGCATGTGCTCTTGCACATCCTCCAAGAAGAATACAAATTTATATTAATAGCTGTCCGAATAACATTGAAATTGAACCAGTGTCAATAAGTGGTGATGTAGATATGAATGGATTTGTTGATGTACAGGATTGTGCATTTATAGCCAGAAATATTGCAGAGGGAAAAACAGGGGAAATTTCAAAATATGCCGATTTTAATGAAGACGGTAAGGTAAATATAAGAGATGCAGCGGCACTTGCAGGATATTTCGCATCGCTTTATGGTAGTTCAAATTATTAAAACCACAATATAAACTTGTTCTTAAATATAAAAAAGCAGTCCTTGAGGACTGCTTTTTACATTTTTCCAAGCTTATATAAAATAGGTTCAAAAACAACACCCTCTGTAAGCGGTGCATTGGTAACAGAAGTTCTTTCAATTGCTGCTGATATGAATTTTCCTGCAATATCAACAGCTTTATGAAGTGGTTTTCCTTTCAGAATAAAAGCCGTTACAACAGATGAGAAAATATCTCCCGTACCTGAATAAATACGTTTTTCACGTAATACTTCACTTAACTGAATATCTCCGCCCGAATAGGTCATATTCAGAATTTTATCCTGCTTTACTATACCTGTAAGTACAATTTTTGCCTGTGTCTGCTCTCTGAGTTTTTTTACAAGTTCTGCAGCCTTATGGGGATAGATTTCCTCTCCGCAGTATTCGGTATCGGTAAGGAAACAGGCTTCTGTAATATTCGGCGTAAGAATATCTGCGTATTTTGTAAGACGCTTCATTTCCTTTTGCATCTGTGGTGTATATGTAGCGTAAAGTCTGCCTGCGTCACCCATAACAGGGTCGATTATAACACATGGCGGATTTGTTTTGTTTTTATGGCTTTCTATAAAACTTTCAACCGCTTCAATCTGCTTTGCAGAACCTAAAAAGCCACTGTAAATACCATCAAATTCAAGCTGTTCCCAATCCTTCATATATGGGTCAAGGCTGTCGGTTAAATCCTTGAAATAGTAACTGTCAAATCCTGTATGCTTTGACAAAATAGCAGTCGGGACAGGGCATGCCTGAACACCGGCAGCAGAAAGTATTGCAACAGCCGTTGTAAGTGAACAACGTCCAAAGCCTGATAAATCGTTTATACAGGCGGCTCTCGGTATTCTCATTTCAGCCTCCGTTTATTAGTCTTCATCACATTTGACAAGCTCTGCATAAAGAACACTTTTTGAAAACTGCGTTTCTTTTGCGATTTTCTTGCAGGCTTCGGAAGATTTCATTCCGTCATCAATGAGGGATTGCACAAGCTTTACAGCCTGTTGTAAATCAAGCTCGCCCAAAGCCTTCTGCTCAGGTGCGCCCTCCACAACAAGTACATACTCACCCTTTGGATTTTTGCTTTCATAATAGGTAATTGCTTCGGAAATTGTCATTCTCAGAACTTCCTCATACACCTTTGTCAGTTCACGGCAGAGAGAAATTTTTCTGTCACCGAAATATTTTAAAAAGTCTTCAAGGGTATTGCGAAGTTTATGTGGCGCTTCATAAAATATGAGGGTTCTTGTATCGTTTTTTACGCTTTCAAGATGTTCGATACGCTGTTTTTTGGTAACCGACAAAAAACCTTCAAAAGAAAATCTTGCTGTACCAAGTCCGGATATGGCAAGAGCTGAAATTACAGCACTTGGTCCGGGAACTACCTTTATATCAATACCACGCTGGGCACAAATCTTTACAAGCACTTCACCCGGGTCGGAAATACACGGCATACCTGCGTCTGTAACAATTGCTGCATCTTCTCCGTTTTCAATTCTGTCTGCAATTGATTCGGCTGTTGAGCCGCTCCCATGCCCGTTGTAGCTAACAAGCTGTTTTTTTATATCGTATCTGTTTAAAAGCTTTAGTGTTACTCTTGTATCCTCAGCGGCAATAAAGCTCACATTTTTAAGTGTTTCAAGCTGACGGAATGTAATATCATCCATGTTTCCAATGGGAGTTCCCACAACAAAAAGAGTACCCATTACTTATCCTCCTTGTCAAGACCCTGTCCATAAATAGCTTCCATTTCAGGAGTGTAGCCATTTTCGTTCCATACATACATCTGAGGCATTACCTGCATAAATGGCTTTGAGCCTTTTTTGCCCTCTATGAGAAACAGCCATGGTGCAGTTTTTTCGTTTTTGCTTACAAATCTGAGTCTTTTAGGCTCAATACCATTGTTTTTCATAGCAAAAATAACATCACTCAGCCTCTCAGGACGATTGCATATACAAAGGCGGCCGCCGAATTTCAGAAGTTTTGAAGCTGCACGACAGACATCATCAATATTGCACAGAATTTCATGACGTGCTATTTTATGTGCATCAAGACAGCTTTCAATACCTGCGTTTGTAGCTTTGTAAGGTGGATTGCATGTTACAAGACTCAGCGTTCCCAGTGGTGCATTATCCCATAATTCTTTAAGGTCTGCACAAATCGGATTTATTGTATCTATATTATTTTTTTCAAGGCTTATTTCAAGCTGCTCTATAGCCTGCTGCTGAATATCCACAGCATAAGTCAGCTTCGGAGGGGCATTTCTCTGAAGTATAAGCGGAATAATTCCGCAGCCTGTTCCCAAATCACAGGCAATATCATTTCGTTTGTGCTGACAGAAATCAGCAAGAAGAAAAGCGTCGGTACCAAAACCATGCTCCTGGCTTACGCATATTGAAATTTTATCAGAAAGCTTTTCAAATTCAAATTCTGTATAATCTTTTCTTTTCACCTGAATCCTCCGAAATAAATAATCACTCTTTTTATCATAACATAAATACGAGGAAATTTCAATGTTTTTCAGAAAAAAACGGAACGGTTAAATCCGTTCCGTTTGATTTTAGTGGTGTCCGGAAAGTTCTCTTGCTATTTCAGCGGCATCACGAATGTTTGCTGTTTTATCTTTATTTTTGTCGGCACACATAATGTCAAAACCTGTAAAGCTCTTTCCGTTGGCAAGAGTTGACGCGATAAATGCGGCATCACGAACATTTATTTTTCCGTCCATGTTGGAATCTCCTGCCATAGCAACACGAACATTTACAGAAGTGATATTGTTTCCCAAGATAGAAAGAACTTCAACTTTTGTGGCATTTGTCATATTTTCCGCAAATACCTTTTCAGGAGTCAGGCTGAATGAATAGCCGACTTTTTTACCTGCTTTGTTTGTGATTACAATTTTTTCTCCAGCAAATGATTTATCGTCATTGTAAAAATAAAGATTACCGTTTATTGAAATATTGAAGATATCATTATCGATGGAAACAAAATTCATTTCATTGTCAGTAGCGTATGTATTGGCAGTTGATGTTGAGGAAGCATAAATGGTAAAATCCTCATTTTTTCCTGTTTCGCTGTATCCCAGAGCCTCCGAACCGATTGAAACCTCAGGGTTCTGTAGTGTAATGTTGTTGAATGAAGTCCCCTTGAAAGCATATTTTCCAATTGTCTTTACATTTTCCGGTATTGTTACAAACTCAAGTGTTTTGCAGTTTTCAAAACAATATGGTGAAATTGACGTTATTTCAGCAGGGACAGCATATGAATAAATTACTGCATTTGCAGGGCATTTGATAAGCTTTGTTTTGGTTTTGTTTGTCAGAATACCTTCAGAGCTTACGGCAAAATACTGATTTTCTTCTGAAACTCTGATTTCTTTTAACATATTACAGCCTTCAAAAGTTGAACTGTTTATAGCCGAAACCTTCATGCCGTCGATTTCATTTGGAATTTCGGCAACGGTTATTGTACTGTCACAGCTTACAAGAGTTACCGAATCATCGCTGTTTACATTGTAGGTAAAATATTCATAGGTGTAATTTCCGACTGCCTTATCGGCATACACACAATTTCCGAAAAGCATACATGCGAATAAAATACTTATTATCCTTGTTGATAATTTTTTCATTTTATTTCCTCCTTAATTTTGAATAATTATAGCATTACAGGGAATTTTTGTCAACCTTGTAGGACGTTTTGCGATTGACTTTAAGGCTGAAATGCGTTATAATAAAAAGATAAAATGTGATAATTCTGTCTGTTTGAAAATGCATATTCACGACCTTTTGATAAATAATAAATAAAAAAAGAAAGGTCGGAAAACATGAATACGGATAACTTTGATGAAAATACAAATAACAATGAAAATGAAGAGGAAAAGGACGACGACATATTAAGTCGTGAGGAGCTTATTGAAAAAAATGGCGAAGTGGTGTCACAGAATTCAAAGCATCTCATACATTGTCTTAATATAATCGGTCAGATAGAGGGACATTATGTACTCCCGTCACAGAATAAGACAACAAAGTATGAGCATATAATTCCTGCACTTGTGGCTATTGAGCAGGACAGAAGTATTGAGGGGCTTGTTATAATTCTCAATACGGTAGGTGGAGATGTGGAGGCAGGACTTGCAATTGCAGAGCTTATTTCAGGTATGAAAACACCAACAGTTTCCCTTGTTGTGGGCGGTGGTCACTCGATAGGCGTACCCCTTGCAGTAAGTGCAAAACATTCCTTTATTGTTCCGTCAGCTACAATGACTATTCACCCAGTACGCATGAACGGACTTGTTCTCGGAGTTCCGCAGACATTTTCATATTTTGAAAAGATGCAGGACAGAATTGTAAATTTTGTAACATCAAACAGCAGAATAACAGACAAAAAACTGCGAAGTCTTATGATGAAAACAGGTGAGTTGACTATGGACATGGGCTCGGTTGTTGATGGGAAGACAGCGGTTGAAATAGGACTTATTGACAGTCTTGGCAGTCTTTCGGATGCTATAGAATGTCTTTATTCGATTATCGAAAATACTGAGGGAAGATATCCCGATGAAGAAAAAGAGAAAATTCAGGAATAAACATCTGCCCATTCGGGCAGACAGGTTATTTCAAAAGATACATATGAAAGGAAAATAAAAGTGGCAGCAGCAAAAAAAAGCTCGGGTTCAAAATCGGGCAAGACAAAAAAGACAACAGCACAAAACGAAAAAACACAGACAGCAAAACCAAAGCCAGCGGCAGAAACAGATCAGGTAAGCCAGTTCTGGTCGATAATACTCTTTGCAGTGGGAATTCTGGTTTTCCTGCTTACTATTATTGAAGGCAGCAGCGGATGGAATATGATTCATCATGCAATAAGAGGGCTTTTTGGTGTATCTGTATTTTTAGTCCCGATTATACTTATTTACACAGCTGTACTTATAGGAAAGGAACATTCACAGCGAACCGTCTGGGGACGGGCAATGTGGGGTGTGGGGCTTATAGTTCTGTGCAGTTCTGTTGTACAGCTTATGTTTGCAGGCGCACCGCAGGGAGATACTTTTTTCCAGAAATGCAAATATCTCTATGAGCTTGGAACACTGTTTGAAGGCGGAGGCATGCTCAGCGCACTTATTGCATGGCCTTTAATGAAGATTTTCGGTGTGGGCGGAGCAAGAATTATAGCGTGTATACTTTTATTCGTATTTATAATGCTTCTTTCAAATCTTACACTCTTTCAGTTTTTTGAACTTCTTGCAAGACCATTCAAAAAGATGCGTGCGGCTATTCAGAATATCAGAGAAGAAAACAGACTTCTCGATTCCTATGAGGAATGGGAATATGATGAGGAGCAGGAGGCTATACAGCTTGCAAATTCTGAGCCTGACCCTGTTGAGTATCTTCCTGACTATGACATAAATCTGGCTGCACCAAAGGAAGAAGAACCTGTTCCTCCTGATTTTGGCACACCTGACTGGAACAACAATGAATCAGAACTGCCTATTGATGTGCCGATTGATGGGGTTATAATGCCGCAGAATCATGCTGCTGAAAAGTCAGCGTCAAAGCCCCAGCAGACAGCATCTGAAAGTCTTGCACAGGCGGTTGACCCTCTTGAAGCAATGGTAAATCAGGCAATGTCGGGGGGAAATAAAAATGTAATGCCTGAAAGCTTTGCTGAAAAGGTTGCAAGAACAGAAGAAAATGCAACAAAAATGCAGGTGGAACATAAGAAAACAAAGAAGTATATTCTTCCGTCACCTGAATTTCTCAATAAATCGGAAAAGCAGTCGGACAGTACAGCAGCAGCAGAGCTTAAAGAAAAGGCTGACAAGCTTATTGAAACGCTTAAAACATTCGGTGTTGCGGCAACTGTAATCGGCATTCAGAGAGGGCCGAGAGTAACACGCTACGAAATAAAACCGGCTCCCGGCATAAAGGTTTCGAAAATTACAAATCTTGCAGATGAAATTGCACTTAACCTTGCGGCAGAGGGTGTACGTATTGAAGCGCCTATTCCGGGCAAAGCAGCAGTGGGCATAGAGCTTCCGAATACTAATGAAGACGCTGTTTCATTCAGAGAAATTATTGAAAGCAAGGAATTCAAAGCTGCTAAAAGCAAGCTTGCATTTTCAGTCGGCAAGGATATTGCAGGTAATGTGATTATAGGTGACGTTGCAAAAATGCCACACATGATTATTGCGGGAACAACAGGTTCGGGTAAATCGGTATGTACAAACTCTATCATTATGAGTATTCTGTATCGTGCCACACCTGATGAAGTAAAGCTTATTCTTATCGACCCGAAAATGGTTGAATTTACATCATACAACGGCATACCACATCTTCTTATTCCTGTCGTTACCGATCCGAGAAAAGCGGCTGGTGCTCTTAACTGGAGTGTTCAGGAAATGCTGAGAAGATACAAGCTTTTTGCCGATAACGGTGTAAAGGATATTTCGGGATACAACGAAAAGGCAGAACAGACAGGCATGGAAAAAATGCCGCAGATTGTTATCGGTATTGATGAATTTGCCGATCTGATGATGGCGGCCTCAAAGGAAGTTGAAGACTCTGTATGCCGTCTTGCGCAGATGGCGAGAGCTGCGGGCATGCACCTTATTATTGCCACACAGCGACCTACAACTGATGTTATTACAGGTCTTATCAAGGCGAATATTCCAAGCCGTATTGCTCTTACGGTAAAACAGCAGATTGACTCAAGAACAACGCTTGATATGAACGGAGCAGAAAAGCTTTTAGGCT
>JAZQZW010000071.1:0-27496 GCA_045634285.1 Oscillospiraceae bacterium | reverse complement strand
AGAGTAAAATCAGAATAATAAGCGGACGCTGTAAAAGGTGTCCGTTTAAAAAAGAGGTGAAAATATGACAAATGAAATGCTTGCCGATGCGATTAAAAATGGTGGGAATGATGAACTGATACCTGATTTGTGGGAACGTGTAAAAAAGCTTTTGTATCTCAAGTGTGAAAAGTATTACAAAGCTCTTGAAAACAGATTTAAAGCTATGGGAATTGAAAAAACTGATATACAGCAGGAGTGCTATTTTGTATTTCTTGAGGCTCTGAGAGCATACCGACAGCCCTGTAAATTTGTGACGTTTCTTGAATTTCCGTTTAAAAGAATGATGTCCGGACTTTTGAAAAGCAATCTCAAGGATGATGAAATTTATTTTGAAAGTCTTGATGCAAACAATAATGATGACTCCTATAATCTTTCAGAAACACTTGCAGATGAAAACATCAATACAACACTCGTTGTTGACAGAAAAAACGATAAAGAAGTTGTACGGGGAGAGGTTGAAAAGCTTACAGGCAGACAAAGGCAGGTGATAAAGCTTTATTATTTTTCAGATAAATCAGATTCTGAAATAGCAGATGTTTTTGAAAACAAGCCTGAAAGTATATGCCAGCTTCGTCACAGAGCCCTTGCAAATCTCAGACGCTCGGCGGTTCTTCAGAAGCTGTATTTTCAGCCGGGTGTTTTATGAGGAAAAACAGATTTTCAGATTCTGAAAAATATATTTAAAATAAGAAAAACGGACTGCTTGTTGATGTGGCAGTCCGTTATGTTTTGAATAGTTGTTATTTGTTCGTTGTGTGCTTGTTTATGTTCATCTTTATTAAATAAATAATTGATACAACTATAAGTGTGGTAATTAAAACAAGAATAATTATGCAGATAACATAAAATAAAGCTTTAAGCACAGGAGAGTCATCAGAAATGAGAAATGTCAGTTCGTCACCATTCGCTATCATAGTATAGCTTTTACTTGGATCATAGGTTACATCAAAGTCATCGGTAATTCCAAGCACCTCACCGTTTTCGCTTACATATGCAGCTTTGAAATTCCCGTATTTTTTGTACAACGTCGGCAAATCGGTTTGTTTGTCCCATATATCCTTAAATTCCAACTGCGGAAGCATATCAGACCATTCGGTGTCAGTCTGATATTTACTGCCGTATATAATCAGCGCTTCAGTATACTTGTAATGTGACGCAAGGCTTACATATCCATTATCATTAAGCTTGGCAATTTCGCTGTTTTCATCAATAGGAAGGCGGATATAATCAGAACTACAGTCCCCGTTTGCGTAAGTGGTTTTATCAATATACCATTTCGGCGGTTCTGAAAATTCTGTGTAATCATCATTATCAAGCTTTGCCAGAATGTCTATGTACTCAGTTTCCGCAGGAGCATTTTTCCATTTCAGTTCTGATATATATGGAGAAAAGGCACCTGTTCTTGTACATAACAATACGAATAAAATACATCCGATTGTTATACAAATTATCATGCTCACAGCTGTTGCAGTAGTTATTTTATTAAGAAAATTTACTCTATTGTTTTTCATAATATATCTCCTGTTTTTTAATAATTATAACAAGTAAAGAAAACAATGTCAATTAAAACATATTCTTATATAAAATATCAAAAAACATCTTGTAATTTCAGCTTGTAAATGGTATAATTAACTATATATAATTTTAATTGCAGGTGTTTGTATGAAAAAGTGGATTGTCAGGAAGCCTGACAGCAATTGTTCGGAAAAAATAAAATCGGAATCTGATGTGTCACAGCTTTGTGCTGACATACTTGCCTCACGTGGTTTTGAAACTGCACAGGAGGCTGCGAAAAAGCTTTTTGTTGACGAGCTTTTTGACCCATTTCTTTTAAAGGATATGAAAGAAGCGGCTGATATAATAAATGAAGCTATTGAAAATGCAGACAGAATCTGCATTTATGGTGACTATGACTGTGACGGAATCACTTCAACAGTTATGCTTTATTCCTATCTTGAATGCATGGGTGCTGATGTTATGTACCGTATCCCTGAACGTCATGAGGGGTATGGTTTAAATCCCGATGTTGTAAAGGAAATAGCACAGCAGGGTGCAAAGCTTATTGTTACTGTTGACAACGGCATTTCTGCAATCGACGAAGCAGAGCTTATATATGAAAACGGTATGAAGCTTGTTGTTACAGACCATCACCAGCCGGGTGATGAACTTCCGAGAGCTGAGGCAATTGTCAATCCTCACAGACGGGATTGTCCGTCAATTTTCAAAAACCTTTGTGGTGCAGGGGTGGTTTTAAAGCTTATTGCGGCACTTGAGGGCGGCGACTATGACACAGCCGTTAACGAATATGGTGAAATTGCCGCTATAGGTACAGTTGCGGATATTGTGGAACTCAGCAGCGAGAACAGATATATTGTAACACAGGGGCTCAGGCTTATTGAAAATTCCGAAAGATGCGGGATAAATGCGCTTATAAGCCAGTGCGGAATTAAATCTCCGGTTACAGCTACATCACTTGCATTTGCAATTGCTCCGAGAATAAATGCGTCGGGACGTTTTGGCTCTCCGACCCTTGCTGCAAGGCTTCTTCTTACAGATGACGAGCAGGAAGCGGAAATGCTTTGCCAGCAGCTTAACACTCTTAACGAGCAACGCAAGAAAACAGAAAATGATATTCTGGCTTCAATAAGTGAAAAGATAAACAGCAATCCTGATATTGCATGTCAGAGGGTAACTGTACTCAGCGGTGAAAACTGGCATCATGGTGTTATAGGCATTGTTGCTGCCAGAATACTTGAAAAATTTGATAAGCCATGCTTTATAATTTCTATTGAGGGAGAAATGGCAAGAGGTTCGGCAAGGTCTTTCGGAAACTTTTCCGTTTTCAAGGCGCTGGACTATTGTTCTTCTGTGCTTACAAAATACGGCGGGCATCTTGGTGCAGGCGGATTTTCTCTTGAAACAGAGGATATTCCGAAGTTTGAAAAACTCATTTTGCAGTATGCACAGGAAAATTTTGATGTAATGCCTGTGCCTGAACTTGTTGCTGACAAGCTTGTTGTTCCGTCTGAAATTACAATTGAAAATATAGAAAGTCTTAATATTTTACAGCCTTACGGTGAGGGCAACAGACAGCCTGTATTTGCCATACTTGGTGCGGAAATCACTCAGATTGTTCCGCTTTCAAACGGTGCTCATACAAAGCTTAAAGTAAAATACGGAAATATACTTATTGACATGCTGGTGTTCAGAGTTTCTCCGCAGGATTTGTTTTTGAAAATCGGTGACAAGGCGGATTTTATGGTTACTCTTGATACACAGGTCTATAACGGACAGAAAAGCATAAGTGTAATTGTAAAGGATTATCGTAAAAGCGGTATGCAGCAGAATAAATTTTTTGCGGCAAAGGACGCTTATGAAAAGTACAAGCGAGGAGAAGTACTTCCGAAAGCATATTATCAGGTTATGTGTCCTGACAGAGATGAGCTTGTATCCGTATATAAGGAAATTGCAGGCAGTATACATAATAAGGAAACGCTTTATATGTCGGTTGCATCTGAAAAAATGAATTTTTGCAAGCTTAGTCTTTGCGTTGATATATTCACAGAGCTGGAGTTTGTAAAAACAGACTATTTTTCACAGGCTGTAACCTATATTAAAAATCCTGTAAAGAAAAACATTGACAGTTCTTCTGTTTTGCAGGATCTGAAAAGTAAATTATAATTTAAGGAGTTGAAATCAATGACAGAAGAATATACAATTGATATGGTCATACAGAAAATACTTGCAGATGACAAACGTTATGACCTGAGTAAAATTATCACATCATATGAATTTGCCGCAAAAGCTCACGAAGGGCAGACACGTTCTTCGGGTCAGCCGTATATTATTCATCCGCTTGCTGTAGCTTATATACTGCTTGAGCTTGGAATGGATACAGATACTATATGCAGTGCCATGCTTCACGATGTCGTTGAGGATACTCCTGTTACCCTTGAAGAAGTAAAAAAACTGTTTGGACAGGATGTTGCAATGCTGGTTGACGGCGTTACAAAGCTCAATAAAGTTCCTATCTTCAACAGAGAGGAACAGCAGGCGGACAATGTCAGAAAAATGCTTCTTGCCATGTCTCAGGATATACGTGTTATCATCATAAAGCTTGCCGACAGACTTCATAATATGAGAACTCTCAAATTCCGTCCGGGTGTAAAGCAGAGAAATACAGCGCATGAAACTATGAATATTTACGCTCCGATTGCTCACAGACTTGGTATGAGAGGAGTAAAGGAAGAGCTTGAAGATCTTGCGTTCCATTATCTTGACCCTTTTGCGTACTCTGAAATTGAGCATATTCTCGAGCTTAAAAAGAACGAACGAGAAGCGTTTATCACATCTATCAAGGAAACAATAATGTCCAGGTTCAAGGATCAGGATTTTGCCGAAACACCGCAGATTGACGGCAGAGTAAAGAGCATTTACAGTATCTACAAAAAAATGTTCGTAAGCGGCAAGACTATTGAAGAAATCTATGACAAATATGCTGTAAGAATTATTGTTTCAAATGTAGGTGAGTGTTACAATGTTCTGGGTCTTGTGCATGATATGTTCAGACCTATTCCGAACAGATTCAAGGATTATATTTCTACTCCGAAATCCAACATGTATCAGTCACTTCATACAACCGTTCTCGGTAAGGAAGGTATCCCTTTTGAAATTCAGATAAGAACATGGGAAATGCATGCAACTGCTGAATACGGTATTGCTGCACACTGGAAATACAAGGAAGGCAGTCAGCAGAAAACAGACAAGATGGACCAGCGTCTTGCATGGGTAAGACAGGTTATCGAAGCCCAGCAGACATCTGATGACGTAGAAGAAATTGTACGTATCATTAAAAATGATCTGTCACCCGAGGATATTACGGTAATGACTCCGAAGGGTGATTCAATTTCTCTTCCTGTTGATTCAACAATTATTGACTTTGCTTACAGAATTCATACTCAGATTGGTCATAAGACAGTGGGCGCGAAAATTGCCGGTAAGCTTGTACCACTTGACTACAAGCTCAAAACAGGTGAAATCTGTGAAATTATAACAAGCAACGAACCTGATAAAGGACCGAACAGAGCATGGCTTTCAATTGCAAAAACAAATGAAGCAAAATCGAAAATCCGTTCATGGTTCAAGAAAGAGTGTCGTGAGGAAAATATTGTTACAGGTAAAGCAGAACTTGAAAAAGCATTCAAGCATTTTAAAATCAGAATACCTGATGAGGAACTTGGTGATTTCCTTGCCGATGACCTTAAAAGACATAACTGCAGTACACTTGATGACTTTTATGCCTCAATCGGCTATGGCGGTGTTCTGCTTTCAAAGATTATTGCAAGACTCAGGGATAAGTATTTAAAGAACTATCAGCAGCCTGAGGAAGAAAAGGAAACAGCGGTAATCAAGCCGGTAATCAAGCCTGCAAGCGGCATTATTCTTGATAAAATTGACGATTGTGCCGTTAAATTCTCCCAGTGCTGTAATCCTCTGCCTGGTGATGAAATTGTAGGATTTATCACAAGAGGACATGGTATTTCAGTTCATACCACAAACTGTACAAACTATCAGGCAGCAGTACGCAGAAACAACAAGGAAGAGCTTGAAAGATGGATGGATGTTCAGTGGACCGATACACAGCAGGCAACACTTCAGACAAGCATTGAGGTTATTGCCACAGACAGAATGGGTCTTGTGTTTGATATTACAGGTGTGTTTATGGAATCAAGAATTTCGATTATTCATTCAAGCTCAAGAAATCTCAAAAACGGAAACGCATTGTTTGAAGCTACCATTACTATCGGTGGCACTGACCAGCTTAAACATCTGTTCGACCGACTCCGCAGAATCAAGGGAGTAATTTCCGTTGAAAGAGCGAGAATATAAATAAGAATCTGACTAATAATAATTTTGAAACTGTATGGGCGAGCAATGCTCGCCCGCTGGTTTATGTGATGTCATAACATTATTGTTTCGTGATTTAAAAAACATAATGATGTTAAATGACATCGAAACTAAAAGTTTTTGCTCCACTTTTTTCAAAAAGTGGAAAGGAGGAAAAATGAAAATAATAAGAATACCTGTTGGTCAGCTTGCTGCCAACTGTTATATAATAGAAACTGAAAACAAAAATGCCGTTGCCGTTGATGCTGGCGGAGATTTTGAAAGACTTAAAAAATATCTTGATGACAATGGACTTTGTCTGAAAAAAATCCTGCTTACTCATGGACATTTTGACCATATCGGCGCAACTAATCAGCTTTCAAAGGAATATGGTGCAGAAGTCTTTGTTCATGAAAATGACGAAAAAATGCTGACAGACAGATTTGAAAGTCTTGCCGAAGCGGCAGGCGGTATGCCACATACAGATGTTGAGGAATATACAACCATAAAGGGCGGAGATGTTATCACTCAGGACGAGCTCTCCTTTGAGGTTATTCATACTCCCGGTCATACAAGAGGCGGGGTGTGTTACAAGTGTGGAAACAGTATTTTTACAGGTGATACACTTTTTAAAATGTCAATGGGCAGAACAGATTTCCCTGGAGGAAGTGCGGCTCAGCTTTTTGCATCTTTAAAAAAGCTTGACAGCCTTGAGGGAGATTACGATATTTATCCGGGACATAATGAGCCGACAACTTTAGATTACGAAAGAAAATACAACGCATATTTAAAAGGAAATCCTTATGAAGATTTTATTTAAGGGACACGAGTTCAAGTATGAAACGGAAGCTACGGTAAAGCTTTTTATACCAGGCAGATTTGAGTTTTTATATGACGAAACAAATGCAGATGGCGATATTGTATCAACTCAGCTGAGAAAAGGTAAGAAATACACTTACCTTTTTGCAGTTTGCCGTATTGACGGAAAAACAGAAAGAAAGTCTGTAAAAATCGCAAGCAAATATACAGATGAAAAAACCTGTGAACATGAAATATGCAGACTTATTTTTCTGTGCCTTAAACAGCTGACAGATATAACACCGCCATGGGGTCTTCTCACAGGTATACGGCCTGTCAGAAAAATGACAGAGCTTATTGAAAAAGGTTACACTAAAACAGATTGTTTTGATACATTGAAAAATAAATACATGACATCTGACAGACGGCTTGAGCTTGCTTATCAGACGGCTGAAAATCAGCTTCCACTCCTCAAAACCGTTGACAAAAACAGCATAAGCATATATATATCCATTCCATTTTGTCCTACAAGATGCAGTTACTGTTCCTTTGTTTCACATTCACTTTACAGCGCAAGAAAACTTATCCCCGATTACATAAGAAATCTTTGCAGCGAAATTGAAATTCTGGGTAAAATTGTACGTGATATGAATTTCAAAATTGATACTGTGTATTTCGGTGGTGGTACCCCTACCTCCATTGAAGCGTCACAGCTTGAAATACTCATGAAAACACTTGCCGAAAACATTGACATATCAAAAGTACGTGAATACAATGTGGAGGCAGGAAGGGCCGATACAATAACATACGACAAGCTTCGTGTCATAAAGGAAAACGGAGCGGGAAGAATTTCCGTAAATCCACAGACCCTAAATGACAATGTGCTTAAAAATATCGGCAGAATGCATACTGCGCAGGATACCATAAATGCCTATAATATGGCACATGAGCTTGGCTTTGATAATATCAATATGGACCTTATTGCAGGACTTCCGGGAGATACCTACGACAGCTTTGTGAATACCCTTGACAGAGTTATGGAGCTTGACCCTGAAAGCATTACCGTCCATACCCTTACAATAAAGCGTTCGGCAGACCTTTATGCAGGTGAAACATCAGAGCTTTATGTCCGTAGTATGACGGCTGATATGGTAAACAGAAGTATGGACATACTTCCAAAAAACGGTTGGCTACCCTATTACCTTTACCGTCAGAAGAATACTCTGGAAAACCTTGAAAATATAGGCTTTGCAAAAAAGGGCAAAGAAAGCCTTTACAATATTTTCATCATGGACGAAACACAGATTATTCTTGGTGCAGGCTGTGCGGCCTCGACAAAGCTTATTGAGCCGAACGGCAAAATCACACGTATTCACAACTATAAATTCCCTTATGAATACATAAACAGATTTGATGAGCTTATGAAGAAAAAAGACCTCATCTATGAGATTTACGGAGAGAGATAAATTGAAGAAAAATGAAATTGTAGACCTTGAAATTACCGATATTACATCAGACGGAAATGGTGTGGGCAAATATGAGAGCATGGCAGTTTTTGTGCCTGAAACGGCTGTGGGCGATGTTCTGAAGGTTAAAATTGTAAAGGTACTGAAAAATTACTGCTTTGGTATAGTCAGCGAGGTTGTCACCCCCTCTTCCGACAGGATAAAGGTGGATTGCCCACACTTTCCGAAATGCGGCGGCTGTTCCTTCAGGCATATAAGCTATGAAAGTGAAGCAAGGCTGAAAGAAAAGTTTGTGTATGACGCCTTTACACGTATCGGTAAAATACAGACAGAGTTTATGCCGGTACTTTCATGCGAAA
This sequence comes from Oscillospiraceae bacterium, assembly GCA_045634285.1. GTDB lineage: Bacteria > Bacillota > Clostridia > Oscillospirales > Ruminococcaceae > Porcipelethomonas. The sequence continues at coordinate 18,945 of JAZQZW010000071.1, read as the reverse complement.
ATCCCGACAGGTACCGTAACAAGGCACAGTATCCCGTGGGCATATCCGAAAAGGGTAACATCAGTGGATTTTATGCAAAAAGAAGTCACCGTATCATGAGTGGTAACGACTGCCGTCTGCTGCCCGAAGGCTTCGGTGAAATCGCACAGTTTATCATAGACTACACCAACAAAAACAACATCAGCGGCTATGATGAACAGAGTCGAAAGGGACTTCTCAGGCATATTTTTATAAGACAGGGCTATCACTCAAAGGAACTGATGATTTGCTTTGTTGTGACAAAATCGGCTGTACCGACTTTTAAACAGCTGTGCGACAGACTTGTTGAAAAGTTTACGAACATAAAAAGCATCGTTATGAACATCAACCCCGACAATACAAATGTTATTCTTGGCAAAAAGACGGTAGTTCTCTACGGAGAAGACTGTATCAGTGATGTTATGTGCGGCAATACGGTTGATATTTCCCCACAGGCTTTTTACCAGGTCAATACGTATCAGGCTGAAAAGCTTTATGAACAGGCGGCTGAATTTGCAGAGCTTTCGGGAGATGAGCTTCTCCTTGATTTGTACTGTGGGGCAGGTACAATAGGGCTTTCAATGGCTGACAGGGTTAAAAAGCTGATTGGTGTTGAAATTATACCACAGGCGATTGAAAATGCAAAAAAGAATGCGAAGCGCAACGGTATTGACAACGCTGAATTTATCTGTGCCGATGCCGGAAAGGCTGCTTCGGAACTTGCAGAGAAAAACACAAAGCCCGATGTTATTGTGCTTGACCCTCCGAGAAAGGGCTGTGATGCAAATACTCTTGATGCAGTTGTTTCAATGAACCCGAAAAGGATTGTCATGATTTCCTGTAATCCTGCAACAGCTGCAAGGGATTGTAAAATCCTCAGCGAAAACGGATATAAGGTTGAAAAGGTAAGGTCTGTGGATCTTTTCCCGAGGACTCATCATGTAGAATGTGTTATGTTGATTTCGAGAAATGCAGTATAAAATTATTGTTCACTTGATTTAAAATTATGCTGTATTTAACATAAGAAAGGAATTTTAACAATGAGAAAAATCAGACTATCTGCTGTGATTACAGCGTTTATCGTGTCATGCAGTATCGTTTTATGCGGTTGTGACAGTGAAAGTGAAAAAGTAAAAGAAAGCAGCAGTGTTCAGAATACAACAAATTCTGTTGCTGAAGAATATGAAAATTCTGAAGAACAGCCAACAACTATTGAAATTTCCGACAGCAAGGAAGAAGTTCTTGAAAATCTGAAAAAAGCTTATGATGAACGTGACGAAGATGCTTATCTTGAAACGTTCCCTGATGAAATAATTGAGCCGTATCTGGAGATAAACGGTGTTACAAGAGAAACCTTTTCTGAAGTATGGGAAGACCAGCTTAACAAGATTGAGGAAGAGGTTGGTAAAAACTTAGAAGTAAGTTACGAAATTATATCAGAAACAAAGTATACCAATGAGGAAATTGAATTGCATGCAACAAAAATAGAAGAAAAATATGGTGTAAGACCTGATATTGAGGAGGCTTGCAATCTGATTGTTTATTTTGATTTTAAGGGCGACAGCGGTAAGCAGGAATATGAACTGCATATGATTTTTGTTAAGATTGACGGTGAGTGGAAAACAACTTCATTTTTATAACCATGTCGCAGATGTCCCCCGCCTCTTAGGCGGCGGGTTCCATTTTAGACTTTCAGTAGGAGAATAAATCTCCCACTGAAATCCTGAGGAGCAAAAGCTCCCTGAGATGGTTGCAATCATCGCAGCGTGATTAAGCGAGCTAATCACGCTTTGCTCCGATTTTAAAAATTATGTAGAAAGAGGAACTGAAATGTACATTGACGATATAAATTTGAATATGACAATTGAAATTCCCCCTGTTACAATTGATGAAAAGCAGATGCTGGATTTTTCAAATACTTATAATCCTATTCCTATTCATTGTGATAAGGAATATGCAAAGAAAACCAAATTCGGTAAAGTTCTGGCTTCCGGATATATGTCCTTTCTGGCTGTCTGGGCTGAATTTATGAAAAATGATATTTTCGGTGATGAACTTATAGCAGGCAAGTCTTCAAAAATTGACTGGTTCAGACCTGTTTTTGCAGGAGATGTTTTAAGTGGCATAGTTACTGTTACGAATGTTACACGCAGAAACGAGTATAATGGTATTGTGGAAATTAAAATTGATGTTTTCAATCAGCAGCAGGAACTTGTTCTGATAAATGTAACTGAATCTATTGTAAAGTATAAATAGGAGAGTTTTATGGAGCTTGAAATTCTGCATTTTTTTTCGGATTTGCATGGGACATTTTTTGATAAAATAGTTTTGTTCATAACACATCTTGGTGACAAAGGTTTTGTCTGGATTGGTATGGCGCTTGTATTTCTCTTTATAAAAAAATACAGGAAAGCAGGAATAAACATGGCTGTGGCTATGCTTATTTCATTAATTGTTGTGAATATGTTCCTTAAAAACCTTATTGAAAGAGACAGACCGTTTATTACAGACCCGACACTTGATAATCTTGTTTTTGAGGGGAGCTTTTCATTTCCGTCAGGACATACGGCAACTTCAGTTACAGCGGCTATGAGTCTGTTTTACTGGCACAAAAAAGAAGGGATTGCAGCAATTGTCCTTGCGGTACTTATTTCACTCTCAAGAATTTATATCTGTGTTCATTATCCGACAGATGTTCTTGGCGGTGCTGTTTCGGGTATATTGATTTCTTTTATTGTATTTGTTGTTATCGGCTACATTTCACAAAAATATAATGAAAGAAAACTTTTATAGCCAATTAAAAAAAGAAAATCAGAAAAACGTTCCTGTTGTTTTGTAGGTTATATATAAAACAACAGGAATATTTTATTAAAAAAATGTAGAAATTGCTTGACAAACGTAAAGTGAAGTGGTATAATGTAGTCGAATTAAATATATTTCTTAAATTCTTTGCAAATTTTATTAATAAGGAAGCGATTATATGAAAACATCAATCAGGGCAAGAATTTTACGACTGAGTATTATAAGTGTACTTCTTGTAAGTTTTATAATTACGTCAATATCTATGGTTGTGGCATATGTGCTGTCGGTTCAGGGCGGTCGTGACAAGAGTGATTATGCTGTAACAGTTTGTCATGATATTGTATATGAAGAAATGGTATACTTAAAGGAAATTCTTGAAAGCTCTGAGGCAACTTCTGAAGGTGACGGAACCTTTAATAGAATTTTTTATGATGGTGATGAAGTCGGGTATAATTATTCTGAAATTAAAGGTGATATAGAAGTGTTGGCTGACGGAAAAGCCGGACTGACACCACCGATAAAAAATGAAAATGGTGAACCTGTAATTCTTGTGATAATGAAGAAGAACGGTGGTACAATAATCGGTGAACTGGAGTATGGTTATTTCAGTGCAGCAGTTTCAGCAATCAATGCCAGCGATGTATCTGTCGGATATGTTTTGAATGGTAATGGTGAAATAATTTTCTCAGGTGATTATGAGGAAGATGTTCATGGCAAGACTGCTGAAAATTTAGGCCTTTCTGAAATTGTGACACTTGCAGATGATAAAGAAAAGGGTAATGCCAATATAAGCAGTGACAGTATATTAAACGGTACAGTAATGATGTATTCATATTATAATTCTGCTGAAGCAGATGTTAATGTTGTATATGGTATTACACAAAAAAGTGTTCTTAGCATGTTCTATACTCTTGCTGCGATAATTGTGGTTGTAATGATTTCGCTTATGACTCTTGGCATATTTATCTCGCTTTCTGTTGCAAAAGCAATCGCAAATCCTGTAAAGCAGACTGCCGGCAGACTTGAAAAGCTTTCAGTAGGTGACCTTGAAACAGAATGTGTTATTGCACACAGAGGTGATGAAACAGAAATTCTTACTGTTTCACTTCATGATACTGTCGAAAATCTTTCAGGTTACATAAATGATATAAAGCATGTGCTTTCAGAAATCGGAAATGGCAATCTGACTGCGGAAAGTGGCATTGAATATAGGGGTAGCTTTGTGGAAATTCAAAGCTCTCTTGAAAATATCATAAGCAATTTAAGGGAAACAATCTCGGATATCCAACAGGTTTCTGTCAAGGTAATGTCGGGTGTTGACATGCTGTCTAACGGTTCACAGGAAATTGCGGAAACAGTTTCAAATGAAGCGGCTGCACTTGAACAAATCAATTCGATGACTGTTGATATTACAGCAAAAATTCTGGAAACACACGATAATACACGTGATGCATCACAGATACTTAATGCTGTTGTGGAAAAGGTTGAAAACGGCACACGAACAATGGATGAAATGACAGGTGCTATGAAGGAAATCAAGCATTATTCCGATGAAATCCAGAAGATTGTAAAGATTATTGATGATATTGCATTCCAGACAAATATTCTTGCTCTTAATGCAGCTGTTGAAGCAGCAAGAGCAGGCGCAGCAGGAAAGGGCTTTGCTGTTGTTGCTGACGAAGTAAGAAATCTTGCCAATAAGTCGGCAGAAGCTGCAAAAAACACAATGAATCTTGTAACTCAGAGTGCTGAAGCTGTAGACAAGGGTGACGAATATGCAAATGTTACAAGCGAGTCACTCGGAGCAGTAAGTCAGGCAGTTGATGAATTCAGTGTGCTTATGGCAAAAATCGCAACAGCTTCAAATGAACAGGACGCAGCAATCAGACAGATTAATACAGGTCTTGAACAGATTACAGGTGCGGTTCAGACAAATTCCGCTACTGCACAGCAAAGTGCGGCTTCTTCACAGGAACTTAAAAACATGGCAGAACTTCTTACTGAGAGAGTTGAAACGTTTAAAATCTGATTATTAAAAACCGGACTTTTTTGAGTTCGGTTTTTTATTTAAATAAGATATTTTATTTGTCATAAATGTAAGTGAAATATTGTGTATTTTGCGAAAAAATATAAAAATCGCATTAAAAATATTGCGTTTTCTGTTAAAATGTGATATAATCATTTTATAGAAATATATAGCAAACAAAGGAGAAATATTATGGAAATAACATCCGAGCTTATGAATAAGGTGAAAAATGCAGAAAGTCCTGAAGAAATCTTACAGGTTGCAAAAGAAAACGATGCAAATATTTCTCTTGCGGATGCACAGATGATTTATTCTGTTCTTCACAGCAAGAAATAATAAAGCCGCACATGGCATAGCTGTGCGGTAATGTTTTTCAAAAGCATAAATTTTTCTTTTTGATTGTATAATAATTAAAAAGGAGAAATTTATGAAAAGGTTTCTATGTGTGCTGTCAGCACTTGCCATACTGTTCATATGTTGTTATACTGTTGAGGCAGAGCAGGAAAGTAAGTCTGTATATCCGCTTGCGACAGTACTTGCAGAGGGTACGACAGGAACGGTGATTTCAGCCGAAAATGCAGATGTACAGATGCCGCAGGGTTCGCTTTGCAAGCTTATGACAATACTGCTTACAGCAGAGGAAATTGCAGATGGAAATTTAAATTCAGGTACAGTTTTAACTGCAAGTGCAAATGCAAATTCTCAGAATGGTGCGGTAATATGGCTTATGCAGGGGGAAAGCATTACAGTTGATGAGCTTCTGAAAGCTGTGATTATCGGAAATGCAAATGATGCAAGCGTTGTTCTTGCTGAGCATATCGGCGGTACTGAGGAAGAATTTGTTGATATGATGAATGCCAGAGCATTTGAGCTTGGTATGAGAAATACCGTTTATAAAAGCTGCACAGGAAACAGCGATATTGACGGACAGTATTCAACCGCTTCCGATACAGCAAAACTTGCATGTGAGCTTTTGAAACACGATTTTCTGAAGAAATATTTTACAAGCTGGATAGATAATGTACGTGACGGACAGACAGAACTTGTAAATGAAAACAGGCTTGTGAGAACCTATGAGGGTATTATCGGTATGAAAGCGGGGCGTTCAGAATTGGCAGGGTATGCACTTGTTATGACAGCAGAAAAAAATGAAAGCAGTTTCATTTCGGTTGTTATGGGGTGTCAGGATAAGGACGAGCGTTTTGATATAGGTAAATCACTGATAAACGCAGGATTTTCTTCCTACAAGGTCACAACTCCCTCTTTTTCTGATGAATTTATAAAGCCGATATCAGTACGAAAAGGAAAGCAATCGGCTGTTATGATTACTGCGGAAAATCTTGACGAGCTTGTTATACCGAAAAATTCAGGCGAAATGAGTACAGTTGTGCTGTTGCCCGATTATATAGAAGCACCTGTAAGTAAAGGGCAGATTGTCGGTAGAATCGGGTTTTACAATGGTGACAGTTTGTTGTTTGAAACAAATCTCATAGCCACCAAGAAAATAGAAAAATTAGATTTTGCAAGTTCGCTAAAAAAAGTACTGAGCATTATGTACAAATAACTGAGTGTATAATTGTAGGTATTTGACAATTATTAAGTTATCCCTTGCAAATAATATGGAAATATAGTAAAATGATAGATGTGATAGACTCATAAAACTTAGACAATTGCACAGATTGAAAATGTCAGTTGTCTGAAATAGATTTACAACTGGAGGAATAATACAATGTCTTTAAGAGTAAACAGCAAATACGTTCAGAAATTTATCAATGAAGACGAAATGGCAGGAATCAAGGCACAGGTAGAGGCTGCTGCAAAACAGCTTCATGACAGAACAGGTCTTGGAAATGATTTTCTTGGATGGCTTGACCTTCCTGTAGATTATGACAAGGAAGAATTTGCAAGAATCAAGGCTGCTGCTGAAAAAATCAAGAAAACAGCAGACATCCTTATCGTAATCGGTATCGGTGGTTCATACCTCGGTGCAAGAGCAGCTATTGAGCTTCTCAAGTCACCTTTCTATAATAATATGAAGAAGGATACTCCTGATATTTACTATGTTGGTAACAACATCAATCCGACATATCTTCAGGAAGTTCTTTCAATCTGTGAAGGCAGAGATATCGCTGTAAACGTTATCTCAAAGTCAGGTACTACAACAGAACCTGCTCTTGCTTTCAGAATTTTCAAGAAGCTTGTTGAAGACAAGTACGGCAGAGACGGTGCAAAGGACAAAATCTTCTGCACAACAGACAAGGCAAGAGGAACACTCAAGAACCTTGCTGATACAGAAGGCTATGAAACATTTGTTATTCCTGATGATGTTGGCGGACGTTTCTCAGTTCTTACAGCTGTAGGTCTTCTTCCAATTGCTGTTGCAGGCTGTGACATTGACGGTCTTATGAAGGGTGCTGCAAAGGCAAGAGAAGACTACATGGCAGACTTTGACAACAATGACTGCTACAAGTACGCAGCTCTCAGAAACATCTTAAACCGTAAGGGTAAGTCAGTTGAACTCATGGTTTCATACGACCCTGCATTCTGTATGATGTCTGAATGGTACAAGCAGCTCTTCGGCGAAAGCGAAGGCAAGGACAACAAGGGTCTTTTCCCTGCATCAGTAGTATTCTCAACAGACCTTCACTCAATGGGACAGTTTATTCAGGACGGTTCAAGAGTTATGTTTGAAACTGTTGTTGATATCAAGAAGCCAAAGCAGGATCTCTTCCTTGAAGATGATGCTGAAAACCTTGACGGTCTTAACTTCCTCACAAACCAGAATATGTCTGTTGTAAACAGAAAGGCATTTGAAGGTACAATCCTTGCTCATACAGAGGGCGGCGTACCTAACATTATCCTCGAACTCGATGAAGTTGACGAAGAAAACTTAGGCTACATGATTTACTTCTTTGAAAAGGCTTGTGCAGTTTCAGGATACGTTCTCGGAGTAAATCCATTCAATCAGCCGGGTGTTGAAAGCTACAAGGCTAACATGTTTGCGCTTCTCGGCAAGCCTGGTTACGAAGACCAGAAGGAAGCTCTTGAAGCTAAGCTTGGCTAATATTTTAAGAACTTAAAATGGACAGGCGTTCATTTAAGAATATACGCATTATATTATATATTAATAAATGCAGCAATTAATTGTCATCAATATGACGGAAGGAGTTTTATATATGATTAAACTTATCACAGGTACAAAAGGTACAGGCAAAACAAAAATCTTACTTGACATGATGAACGAAGCTTTAAAGACAACTAACGGCAGCCTCGTTTGCATTGAAAAGGGCGACAACCTCAGAAAGTCAATCAGCTACAAGGTTAGATGGTGTGATGCTGAACAGTTTGCAGTATCAAGCTTTGACGCTTTCTATGGTTTTGTTGCAGGTATGCTGGCAGGCAACTATGACATAAAGGAAGTTTACGTTGACGGTATTCTTAAAATCGGTGGTGCTGATTTTGATGAATTCGGCATTATGCTCGAAAAGCTCAACAAGCTTACAGGTGATGATACTAAGGTTATCTTCACAGTATCAGCTGACCCTTCAGAACTTCCGGCAAGTGTAACAAAGTTCAACTAATTATTAAAAAATCGGGTGGGCTATGCCCGCCCGTAAAACATTCAAAGCTATTTTCAATAAACAGAGGAAGCTGTTGGCTTATATTAAATGGCAATATGTCTTATGCTGCCTGAGCAGGCAGGGGTATACTCTGTTGTTATAGCAAAAAATAAAGTTGATTTTCTAATTAATCTTAAAAAAGTATTGACAAATTCACATATTTTGTATATAATAAGATTTGTGATGTTTACAAGGGAGAATAATATGACAGCAGATTTACGCCGTGTGTTTAATACAACCGGAGAAAAGAAAGATTTTGAGCTTGAAATTACTCAGGACGAGCTTTCTCAGTGTAAGGGTTATGACTTTGCGGATAGTGTAAAAGCATCCGGAAGTTTTTATAATCGTGCAGATGTTGTTCATATGGATTATTCCGTGAAATTTACATTAAATATCGTCTGCGACAGATGCCTTAAAGAATTTGCAAGGGATTATGACTTTGACTTTAAGCATGTTGTTGTAACTTCTGTAAACAAGGAAAATGATGATTTTATCATTGCCGAAGATCACAGAGTAGACGTGAATGAGATTGCTCTTTCGGATTTGCTTCTTGAGCTGCCTACAAAGCTTTTATGCAGTGAGGACTGTCAGGGTCTTTGCAGTGTTTGTGGCTGTGATTTAAATGAGTCCGAGTGTAATTGCCAAAACTAAGCTTTGCAGGACAGAGCTATAAGGAGGTGCCAAAATGGCTGTACCAAAGAGAAAAACTTCCAAGGCAAGACGTGATAAGAGACGTTCAGCAGTTTGGAAGCTTGACGCACCTGCATTCTGCAGATGTGATAATTGCGGTGAGTTAAAGGCTCCGCATAAGGTTTGTAAGAATTGTGGATTCTACAAGGGCGTTGAAGTCATCAAGATGGGTGAATAATATGCTCTATGAGGCGGAGAGGAGGAGCAATCTTCCTCTCCTTTTCGTTTATACAAATAAAATAATGGCAAAACTGTCATTATGATGTGATTTGAAAGGAGATGACAAATATGCCACTGCCTTTAGTTGCAGTTGTAGGACGTCCTAATGTAGGAAAGTCAACGTTGTTTAACAAGCTTGCCGGTAAGCGTATCTCAATTGTTGAGGATACTCCCGGCGTTACAAGAGACAGAATATATACAAAGTGCGAATGGCGTTCAAGAGAATTTATGGTTGTAGATACAGGTGGTATTGAACCGACTTCTGATGATATAATTCTTTCACAGATGAGAAGACAGGCAGAGCTTGCTATTGAACGTGCAGATGTTATCGTGCTTGTTACAGATATAAAATGCGGTGTTACTGCAACCGATTCAGATGTTGCGTCAATGCTTCTCAAAAGCGGAAAGCCTGTTGTCCTGGCGGTAAACAAGTGTGACACAATCGGTGAACCCCCTATGGAACTTTACGAGTTTTACAATCTGGGACTGGGCGACCCATTCCCGATTTCTTCTCAGCATGGTCACGGAACAGGCGATCTTCTCGATGAGGTGTTCAAGTATTTCCCTGATGATAAGGTTGCTGACTATGAGGAAGATTATATCAAGGTTGCTGTTATCGGTAAGCCGAATGCAGGTAAGTCTTCGCTTATAAATTATATCGCAGGTGAGGAAAGAGTAATTGTTTCCAATATTGCCGGTACAACACGTGATGCGACCGATACCATTATTGAAAATGAAAACGGCAAGTTTGTGTTTATTGATACAGCGGGTATCAGAAAGAAGTCAAAGGTAAACGAGAAAATTGAGCATTACAGTGTACTTCGTGCATACATGGCTGTTGACAGAGCTGATGTGTGTATCATTATGATTGACGCTCAGGAGGGTTTTACCGAACAGGATTCAAAAATTGCCGGTTATGCCCATGAACAGGGCAAGGCTTCAATTGTAGCTGTAAACAAGTGGGACGCTATTGAAAAGAATGACAAGACTATGCAGGAATTTCAGGCAAAGCTCGAAAACGATTTCAGCTTTATGTCCTATGTTCCGTTCGTATTTATTTCTGCAAAGACAGGTCAGCGTGTAAACAAGCTGTTTGAAATGATAAAGCTTGTAAACGAGCATAACAGTATGCGTATTTCAACAGGTATGTTAAACGACGTTCTTGCTTATGCTACAACAAGAGTACAGCCACCGTCAGACAAGGGTAAGCGTCTTAAAATTTACTATATGACTCAGCCTTCTACAAAACCACCAACCTTTGTTACATTTGTAAATAAGGCAGAGCTGTTCCACTTCTCCTATCAGAGATATCTTGAAAATCAGATACGAGGAACATTCGGACTTACGGGAACTCCTGTAAAATTTGTAGTAAGAGAACGAGGAGAAGGTAAATAATGCTTGAATTTGTTTTGGCAATACTGATATGTGCAGTTGTTTCGTACCTTATAGGAAGCTGTAATTCGGCTATCATTACAGTAAAGCTTATGAAGGGTGAAGATGTCCGTAATTTCGGAAGTGGCAATGCTGGACTTACCAATACACTCAGATGCTTCGGAAAGCTTCCGGCTTTGTTTACGCTGCTGGGTGATCTGCTTAAAGGTATTGTGGCAGTTCTCATCTGTAAGCTGATATGTCACCTTATGGGTGTTGGCTTAGGACCTGAAAATGATGTTCATTTTATCGGCTATGTGTCAGGTCTGGCAGCAGTTCTCGGACATATTTTCCCGATTTATTACCGTTTTAAAGGCGGTAAGGGAGTGCTTGTGGGGGTATCGGTATTTGTGGTTATTGACCCTATTTTATTCGGAATACTGATACTCATATTCTCAATAATTCTTGCAATCAGCAAATACGTATCACTTTCTTCAATTAGTGCGACAACATGCTGTCCGATAGGAACATTCCTTCTGCACTACTTTTTAAATGAACAGTCAGCACAGCTTTCGCTTATTTATACAGCAATGACAATACCGATTTGTTTTATTGTAATATTTATGCATAAGAGCAATATTCAAAGACTCAGAAACGGTACCGAAAACAGATTTTCTTTCGGTGGTAAAAAGGAGAAATAATTATGGCTCAGATTACAATTTTAGGTTCAGGCGGCTTTGGAATGAGCCTTGCAGTAATGCTTCACAGACTCGGACATTCGGTTACTGTATGGTCAGCTTTTGAAGATGAGCTTGAAACAATCAGAAAAGACGGTGAACACAGGGCAAAGCTGCCGGGTGTTAAGGTATCTCCTGAAATAAAGCTTGACAGCAATATGTCATGTATTGAGGGAAGTGATGTGGTACTTCTCGGTATTCCTTCACCTTTTGTAAGAGATGTCTGCAAAAAAGCCTCTCCTTATATTACAGAAAGCATGATTGTTGTAAATACAAGTAAAGGACTTGAAAACAAATCCTTAAAGCTTATCAGTGAGGTTATCAACGAGGAAATTCCTCAGGCACCACTGGTAATCCTGTCAGGTCCGTCACACGCTGAAGAAGTGGGAATGGGTATTCCTACTACTGTTGTGGCAGCATCTGACAATATGGAAGCTGCAGCCTTTATCCAGGAAATTATGAGCAGCAATGTTTTCAGAATTTATATCAACAATGATGTTGTAGGCTGTGAGCTTGGAGGCGCACTTAAGAATATTATCGCACTTTGTGCAGGTATCTGTGACGGTCTGAAATACGGTGACAACACAAAGGCTGCACTTATGACAAGAGGTCTCAGCGAAATTGCAAGGCTTGGTATTTCAATGGGTTCCAACTATGCAACCTTTGCAGGACTTACAGGTATAGGTGACCTTATTGTTACATGTACAAGTATGCACAGCCGTAACAGACGTGCCGGTATACTTATAGGACAGGGTGTTAAGCCTGAGGAGGCAGTAAAGCTTGTAGGTACTGTTGAGGGCTACAACTGCTGTCAGGTTGCTCTTGCACTTGCAAAGCGTATGGAGGTTTCCATGCCGATTACAGAACAGCTCAGTAAGGTTCTGTTTGAGGGAGAACCTGTTAAGGAAGCGCTTACAAAGCTTATGTCACGACCAAGTAAATGTGAAATTGAAGTTACACTTTAATATAAAAAAACAAAAGCACCGAAAAATCGGTGCTTTGCTTATTTATTCAGTCTGTTTTCAATAAAGTTTTCAACCTCGTTTTCTTCTATACCAAGAACAAAAGCAAATTCCTGATACAGAAGATGTTCAGCTTCGCTCATAGCCTTTTCATCTGAAGCAAGAAGTTTTTTTTCGTTTTTACGCTGCTGCTCTCTCTGAATATAAAGTGTGTGCATCATACTGATAATTTCATGATGGTCATTACCTTTTAAAACGGAATGAAACATATTTTTGCGTTTGTTTTTATCATCACACCATGTTGCAGAACTGTTGGGCATTTCGTCAATAAGTCTGTAAATTTCTTCTTTGGTCATTAGCTTCCTTATTCTTTTGCCACAGTTCTGACAAGGGACATAGTAGCTTGATTTGCCGGGATTTATCGGAACAAGCTTGAAATACTCCAGTTCATTTACACCGTCAAAACATTCTTTGGTAACGCTTTCTATAGTACAGATTTCTCCTGAACAGTATGAAACATGTTCGCCGATTTTATAATTCATATATTATATCACCTAAACCTTAAATAAAATATACAATAAAAATTTACTTTGTAAAACCATTATATCACATTTGTATAAGTTTTTTCAAAGGCGTAAATGCATAATTTAATCTGTATAACAATGGTGTTTTATTATAAAACTGCACAAATATATTGGTAAATGATTTTTGATAAGGAAATTATTGGTAATAATTTGACAAAAATATAGTAATTTTGCACAATGTAATAAATGTGGTATTGTGACATATGCTGTAATTTTTGCAGTAAATATTAAACAGTAAAATATATGTGCAAATTCATTTGATTGTCAAATATGTAGAAAAAACACGTAAAATCAATATTTGTGGCATTTGTACCTTGACTTTTTATTCACAAATTGTTATACTTTAAAACATAGATAAAGAGAGTTGGATATATGGTAGTAAATAAAAGGTGACGTAAAGGATATTATCCTTTATCGTATCTGGAGGGATTTTGTGAGAGTTAATGTAGCAGTCAGTGAGAGACGTCAGCCACAGACTATTTTTCTTGATGTCTTATCGGTACGTCCCAAAAAAATATACAGCTTTTTTAAAAGAACATTTGATATTGTAAGTTCGCTAGCTGTTCTTCTTGTGTTATCACCTGTTATGATTGCAATAGCAATAGCAGTATATGCTGAAGACGGACATAATCCGTTTTTTTCACAGGTGCGCCTTACAAAGGGTGGACGCAAGTTTAAAATGTACAAGTTCAGAACTATGTGTATTGATGCAGAGGACAAGCTTGAAGAACTGAAAAATCTCAATGAAGTTGACGGCCCTGCTTTTAAAATGGAAAATGACCCGAGAATTACAAAGATAGGCAAGTTCCTGAGAACAACATCTCTTGATGAATTACCACAGCTTTTAAACATTCTGACAGGTTCTATGAGTGTTGTAGGCCCACGTCCACCGCTTCCAAGCGAAGTAGAGGAATACACAGCGTATCAGGTACAGCGCCTTTGTGTAAAGGGTGGTCTTACATGTTACTGGCAGTGTTCAGGCAGAAGTAATGTGGGCTTTGATGAATGGATGGATATGGATATTCAGTACATAAAAGACAGATCAACTTTTACAGATATCAAGATTATTTTTAAAACAGTAATAGCTGTTATCAAGCGTGACGGTGCAAAATAAAATTTAAGGACTTCACTTTTGTGAAGTCCTTTTTGTTTATTCATCTGCAATTTCTATAAAGTTTTTTCCGACGCTGCTTTTAAGATAATCCTTCTTTTTTCCGAAAAACAATTGGGTTGAGCCAATGTGCAGGATATGTGACGCATATTTTACAGCAGCATTTATATCATGCGAAACCATTATAATTGTAATATCGTCATTTTTGTTCAGGTCTGCAATAAGCTCGTACATTTCATTTGCGGCTTTCGGGTCGAGACCTGTAACAGGCTCATCAACAAGCAGCATTTTTTTTGCGGCACACAATGCCCTTGCAAGCAGAACCCTCTGCTGCTGACCGCCTGATAGTTCACGATAACAGCGTGAAGAAAGATTTTTAATATCAAGGCGTGTCATAATATCTGAGGCAAGCTTTTTTTCTGACGAACGGAAAAACGGCCGTAATCCGCTTCTTGTAACGCAACCTGAGCGTACTATTTCTTTGACAGAGGCAGGAAAATCTCTTTGTACAACCGTTTGCTGCGGAAGATAGCCGATTTCATTTTTGCCAAGTCCGCCACCAAAATTTATGTCACCGCTCATCTGGGATTTAAGCCCTAAAAGTGCTTTGACAAGTGTACTTTTGCCTGAGCCGTTTTCACCGAGTATATACAGGTAATCACCCTCATTAACAGTAAAGTTGATATCTTCAGTAACTACACTGCCTTCGTATCCGAGGGTTACATTTTTACATTCAAGTAAACTGTTCATTTTTTCTCCTTAAAATGATAATCATTTTCAGATTTATTATATCATTTTTTGAAATAATTGTCAACACAGACAATTTGAAAATTGATTTTTAAAATTTGCTGTGATATAATAAGTTACAGCAAATTATGAAAGAGGAATGTAAAATGGACACAGAAAAGCAAACATTTAAACATCGTTTCAAATCAGAAATACTCGATAAATTATCGGTAAGACGTATATTGATTTATTGTCCTGGATTTTTTCTGATAGCAATCGGGATAAGTATATCTGCAAAATCATCTCTGGGAGTATCGCCTGTAAACTCTGTTCCTTATACTGTAAGTCTGCTTACGGGATTTGAACAGGGTATCTGCACTACAGCATTTTTTATAGTACTTATTCTGATACAGTTTCTGATTTCGCCAAAGGATTTTTCGCCTTTTTCTTTTTTGCAGATAATTTACTCGTTTGTGTTCGGCTGGTTTGTGACCCTTGCAAATATCTGCACTTCATTTATTCCCACACCCGAAAGCTACATTTTAAAGATGCTGTACATAATTATAAGTCTGTTTTTTGTGGCTGTGGGAGTGTTTATGTATGTCAATTCAGACTTTCTGCCTTTGCCAAGTGAGGGTGTAATGCTGACTTTTTCAAAAAGGACAAAGCTACCGTTTCATATATGTAAAATTGGATTTGACTGTGCAGTAGTTGTGATTGCGGCAGCAGTTTCCCTTATTTCAAAGGGTGAGCTTCTCGGAGTAAGGGAAGGAACGGTTATTGCCGCTGTTTTTGTGGGAGTTATAATCAAGCCTGTTTCAAGGCTGTTTCTTGAAAAATTAAAGAAGTTTATTGCAAAGAAATCCGTATAAGGAGGTTTTACTATGACACAGGAAGAAATGAATGTACTTGTACCGAAAAAGCTTCTGGAAATTGAGCAGGAACAGAATATAAAGATATTGCTTGCTGTTGAATCGGGAAGCAGAGCGTGGGGATTTGCTTCTCCTGACAGCGACTTTGATGTGAGATTTATATATAAACGTCCTCATGAAAAATATCTGGAGCTTAATAAATCACGTGATGTAATAGAGCTTCCGATAGATGATACATGGGATGTGAACGGCTGGGATCTGGATAAGGCGTTAAAGCTTCTGTATAAATCAAATCCCACTTTGTATGAGTGGATAAATTCACCGATATGTTACATAAAGACAGATTTCACAGAAAAAATAAAACCGATTATGAATGAATATTTTTCTATAAAGAATTCTGTTTATCATTATCTTAATACAGCACGAAGTCATAAGAATATTTATCTTATGGGAGAAACGGTAAGACCGAAAAAATATTTTTATGCTTTAAGACCGATTTTAGCATGCTTTTGGGTAATGGATAACAAAACAGCTCCGCCTGTTTTATTTGATGAGCTTGTAAGGGCTGTGTTGCCCGAAAATCTTCGTTCACCGCTTGAATATCTGCTTGATATAAAAATAAACACGCCCGAAAAATCAGAAATAAAGCCAATAAAAATTATCAATGATTTTCTTGAGGAAAAGATTTCTTATTTTGATGAGGTTATGAAAACTTTTTCAGAGGAAAAAACTCAGAGCTGGAAAATATTGAACGAATTTTTTATTAATGAAATTCTTGAAAAAAATTGCTCAGAAAAATAAAAAAATAATCGTATATTCTTCTTTTTGTAACAAATAATAGCATTGTAAAAATCCAAAATTAAAAATTAAGGAGATTTTAAATATGAAAGCAACAGGTATTGTAAGAAGAATAGACGATCTTGGAAGGGTGGTTATTCCTAAGGAAATCAGACGTACAATGCGTATCCGTGAGGGAGACCCACTTGAAATTTACACAAGCAATGACGGAGAGGTTATCTTCAAGAAATATTCGGCGATAAGTGAAATGAGTGAAAACGCTTCACAGGTATCGGATATTATGTTCCGTCTGGCATCATGTCCAGTAGTAATTTTTGACAGAGACCATGTGGTTTCCGTTTCGGGTGTATCAAAAAAGGAATTCAACGAAAGACGAGTTTCTCCCGAGCTTGAGGATTTAATGGAAAACCGTAAGGCTTACTATGCAGAAACAGGCATGGTTAACAATTTTATTGCTGCAGAGGGCGTTGATAAAAAAGCAATTGCCGCTATGCCAATTTTAAGCTCAGGCGATGTGACAGGTGCAGTTGTATTTTTAGAATCCGAAAAGTCAAGAACTGTTACGGATTTACAGAAAAGTCTTATCTGTGCCGCATCACAGTTTCTCGGAAAACAGATTGAGGGATAAAGTAAAACTGCTGTATCATAGGTACAGCAGTTTATTATTTATAAAAACATAAAAATAACATTATACAGTATAACATTCTGCAAATAAATACTTGACTATTCTGTATTTTTTGTGTATATTATATATAAAGAGTATAGTGCACAAGAACAGATTTTATGTAAAAAGGAGATATAGCTATGCCAAAAACAAACTTGACACCACAGGAACAGATAAAGCTTGTAAACGGAGGTTCGTTTTTCGGAACTTCTGCAATTGAAGAAAAGGATATACCACGTCTGCAGCTTCTTGACGGTGGTACGGGAATAAATTTCGAACAGTTTTTTGGTGACCTTTTAAGCAGAGAGGGAAAAACAGGAATTGGAGGCGACGCACTGAGAGCTGTTCTGAAAAACTTTTATACTCCCGAAAAAATTACGGAAGATGATGCAAAGGAGCTTTACAACTGGATTTACAAAAAGCTTGAGGAAATTATCCCCGATATGACAGCGCCTGGCTGTTACCCGCCTGGAATATTTTTGGGAGCTACATGGAATCCTGAAGTGATATATAAAGTCGGACAGGCTCTCGGACAGGAAGCAAAGGCGTATGGTGTAAATGTCCTGCTGGGTACACCTAATGTGAATATCCACAGAGATGTAAGAAACGGACGTCTTTTTGAGGGGTATTCCGAAGACCCATGCCTTGCGTCAAAGCTTTCACCTGAGATTGTTAAGGGTGTACAGTCTGAGGGGGTGGCTGCCAATGTAAAGCATTTTGCGGCAAATCACCAGGAAACAAACCGAATGAATATCAATGAGCATATCTCCGTACGTGCGTTACATGAGATTTATTATCCAGGATTCAGGGCATGTGTTGAATCGGGAGTTGCTACTGTTATGAGTGCTTACAATCAGATAAACGGAGTGCCATGCACAGAAAATCATGAGCTTCTCACAGAACTTCTCCGTGATGAGTGGGGCTTTGACGGAGTTGTAATGTCGGACTGGAATGCAGTATATCACCCGGCAGAAGCAGTAAATGCTGGAAATGATCTTGCTATGCCCGGACCTATTGCGCCTGATAAGCTTTTAAAAGCCTATGAGGATGGAACTCTTTCAAAGGAGGCTCTTGAGCGTTCGGCAATGCGTATGGAAAAATTTGCAAAAAAATATGCGCAGAAAGCAACGGGATTTATAGACAGAGAAAAGACGGATAAAATTGCCTACGATGCTGCGTATGAGGGAATAATTCTTCTTAAGAATAATGGTGTACTTCCTCTTGATGAAAGTGCTGATATTGCGCTGTATGGTGAATATGCCGAATATCTGCTTACATGCGGAGAGGGAAGTGCTGGTATCCATACCGACAGAAATGTTTCATTCATGAACTCTCTTGCAGATAATTTCAGAAATGTACTTTTCAATGCACAGGAGGATAACTGTGATACTTTAATTTATGTTTACAGCCTTCCGGGACAGGAGGGTAATGACCGTAAGGATATTTCAATTCCCAAGAATATCAAGGAGGAAATGAACAAGCTTCTTGACACAGCCGATGAAAAGGATTTAAGAAAAATTCTTATACTCAATGTCAGCGGTCCTGTTGCACTTGATGAGCTTGAGGAAAGATTTGACGGGATTTTATGTGTATTTCTTCCGGGAATGCAGGGTGCAAAAGCACTTGCAGACTGCCTTTGCGGTAAAATAAATCCATCGGGTAAGCTTCCGATTACATGGCCTGAGAAGATTGAGGATATGCCAACATATCTTAACTTCCCGGGTGACGGTATGAAGTCGGAGGCC
>JAZQZW010000070.1:0-5080 GCA_045634285.1 Oscillospiraceae bacterium | reverse complement strand
GGAAAGTGCTTCTTCTCTCTCTTCCACTGTATCGGAGCAGATCATGTCACGGAAAGCGTCAATTCTGTCACCCTCGAAGAACATATGCTCTGTACGGCAGAGACCGATGCCCTCAGCGCCGAGCTCAACAGCCTTGGTCTGCATCTTAGCGATCTCTGGGTAAGTAACAGCCAGACGACATCCTCTGTGACCCATCATTGGGTTGAACTCGTGCAGGTCAGCGATGATGGTCTTGATCTGCTCTACAGTCTTACCCTGTGCATCAGCAAGCTTCTTGATGTCAGCCTCCTCAGTAGGTACGAACTCATGAAGTGGTGGATCAAGGAATCTGATAGTAACTGGGTTACCCTCGAGTGCCTCGTAAAGAGCCTCGAAATCTCCCTGCTGGTATGGAAGAATCTTCTCAAGTGCAGCTTCTCTCTCCTCAACTGTATCTGAACAGATCATCTCTCTGAATGCTGCAATTCTGTCTTCCTCGAAGAACATATGCTCTGTACGGCAAAGACCGATACCCTCTGCTCCAAGCTCACGAGCCTTCTTAGCATCTGCTGGAGTATCTGCATTAGTTCTTACCTTAAGTGTTCTATACTTATCAGCCCAAGCCATGATTCTACCGAACTCACCAGCGATAGAAGCATCAACTGTTGGGATAATACCATCGTAAATGTTACCAGTTGAACCGTCAATTGAGATGAAATCTCCCTCATTGAAAGTCTTTCCAGCAAGAGTGAACTTCTTGTTCTCCTCATCCATCTTAATATCACCACAACCAGATACACAACAAGTACCCATACCTCTAGCAACAACGGCAGCGTGTGAAGTCATACCACCACGTACTGTAAGGATACCCTGAGCAACCTTCATACCAGTGATATCCTCTGGTGAAGTCTCAAGTCTAACAAGTACAACCTTCTCGCCTCTAGCATCCCAAGCAACAGCGTCCTCAGCTGTGAATACAACCTTACCGCAAGCAGCACCAGGTGATGCACCAAGACCCTTACCCATTGGAGTTGCAGCCTTAATAGCAGCAGCGTCAAACTGTGGGTGAAGAAGTGTGTCAAGGTTACGTGGGTCGATCATTGCAACAGCCTCTTCCTCAGTTCTCATTCCCTCATCAACAAGGTCACAAGCGATCTTAAGAGCAGCCTGAGCAGTTCTCTTACCATTTCTAGTCTGAAGCATATAAAGCTTCTCGTTCTCTACAGTGAACTCCATATCCTGCATATCTCTGTAGTGGTTCTCAAGAGTCTTACAAACCTCCTGGAACTGAGCGAATGCAGCTGGGAACTTCTCTTCCATCTGAGCGATTGGCATTGGTGTACGAACACCAGCAACAACGTCCTCACCCTGAGCGTTAGTAAGGAACTCACCCATAAGCTTCTTCTCACCTGTAGCTGGGTCTCTTGTGAAAGCAACACCAGTACCACAGTCATCACCCATGTTACCGAATGCCATAGACTGTACGTTTACAGCAGTTCCCCATGAATATGGGATATCATTATCTCTTCTATATACGTTAGCTCTTGGGTTGTCCCATGAACGGAATACTGCCTTTACAGCACCCATAAGCTGAACCTTTGGATCATCTGGGAAGTCCTCACCGATCTTGCTCTTGTACTCAGCCTTGAACTGACCAGCAAGTTCCTTAAGATCATCTGCAGTAAGATCTACGTCCTGAGTAACTCCTCTAGCTTCCTTCATCTCGTCGATAAGCTCTTCGAAATACTTCTTACCAACTTCCATAACTACGTCTGAGTACATCTGGATGAATGTGCGGTAGCAGTCCCAAGCCCATCTTGGATTACCTGAGCTTTCAGCCATCTTTTCAACTACTTCTTCGTTGAGACCGAGGTTGAGGATAGTATCCATCATACCAGGCATTGAAGCTCTTGCGCCTGAACGTACAGAAACGAGAAGTGGATTATCGAGGTCACCGAACTTCTTGCCAGTGACTTCTTCCATCTTTGTGATATATTCTTTGATTTCAGCAACGATACCGTCATTGATCTTACGGCCGTCTTCATAGTACTGTGTACAAGCCTCTGTTGAAATTGTAAAACCCTGTGGTACAGGAATACCCATACCTGTCATTTCAGCGAGGTTAGCACCCTTACCGCCGAGGATTTCTCTCATGCTAGCATTACCTTCTGAGAAAAGGTAGCAATATTTGTTTGCCATTGGAATTTACCTCCAGTTAAATTAGAATCTCAGACACAAAAAACGACAAATTCTGCGTAGTCCGGTCTGGTTATCTCTATTATAACATATAATTTTAAAAATTTCCATAGCTTTTTGAAAAAAAGTTGTAATAATATTTTTAGCAATATTCACAAAAAATAAAAATTTATTTATTTTTTTCAAAAATCACTTGAAAATTCTTCGAAAAACTGTCATAATATAAAATAGTACTTATTTTATGTTTGATTCTATACATACAGTAAGTTAAAAAATTATCCCTTTATGGAGGAAAACATTATGAACAATGCTGTAATACTTGCAGGCGGTCAGGGAAAAAGAATGAAATCGGACATTCCGAAGCCGATGTTCAAAGTTTTAGGCGAACCTATGCTTGAATGGGTTATCAGGGCATGTGAAAACGCTAAGCTTTCCAACCTCTGCATTGTAAAAGGCTTTATGGCTGAATATATTGACGAATATTTGGGTGGCAGATATGAAACTGTACTACAGAGCGAAAGACTTGGTACAGGTCATGCTGTTATGCAGGCACGTGAATTTATGGAAAAGAACAGGGAAGGTAATACACTGGTTCTCTGTGGTGATGCTCCTTTTATAGACAGTGATACTATTAAGAAATCGCTTGAAATGCATATAAGCGAGGACAATTCAATCACAGTTATAACTGCATGTATCGAACATCCTCACGGCTACGGCAGAATCGTGAGAAACAAGGACACAAACCGTCTTAACTCTATTGTAGAAGAAAAGGATGCAACTGATTTACAGCGTGGAATAAAGGAAGTAAACTCAGGTGCTTACTGGTTTAAGACAGCCGATCTTCTGGAATATCTGGGTGAGCTTACACAGAACAACTCACAGCATGAATATTATCTTACTGATTCTGTATTTATTGCAATTAACAAGGGCAGAAATGTAAACGCATATATTTCAGAAAATGAAAATGTTGTGCTTGGTGCAAATGACAGAAAGGGTCTTTTAGAGCTTAATACTGTTGCAAGAATGGCAGTTATTGACAAGCACCTTGAAAATGGTGTTGAATTTACATGTACTGACGGAATTGTTATCGGCAGAGATGTAAAAATTGAAGCTGGTACAGAAATTCTCGCAGGCACTCAGCTTCTCGGCAATACTACTATTGGTAAAGACTGTGTAATCGGACCTAACTGTATTATCGAAGACTGCGTTATTCAGGACGGAGTAAAGCTTAATACTGTTCAGGCGTTCAAGTCACAGATTGACGCAGGGGTTAAAATCGGTCCTTGGGTACATATCCGTCCGGGCAGCCATATCAAGAGTGAAGTTAAAATCGGTGACTTCGTTGAAATCAAGAATTCTACAATCGGTGAGGGTACAGCTGTTGCACACCTTACTTATGTTGGCGACAGCGATGTCGGTAAGAAGGTTAACTTCGGCTGTGGTACTGTAACTGTAAACTATGACGGTATCGTAAAGAGCCGTTGCGAAATCGGTGACAACTGCTTTATCGGCTGCAATACAAACCTTATAGCACCTGTTAAGCTTGGTAAGGCTGTTTACACTGCCGCAGGTACAACTATTACAAAGGACGTTCCTGACTATGCTCTTGCAATCGACAGAGGAACAGTTCAGATCAAGGAAGGTTACAGTCTGAGAAAACTCAAGAAAAGACTGGAAAAAGCGTGATAGATAAATGAGTATATTTGATAAATTCAAGGAAATTTCAAAGGCCTCCGAAGCAGTTTCGGGAAAGCCGATAGAATATCTGATAGTAGGTCTTGGAAATCCGGGACTTCAGTATGAAAAGACAAGGCACAATGCAGGTTTCATGGCTATGGACACACTTGCTCAGAAGCTTGGTTTCTCAATAAGCAAGTACAAATTCAAGGCCAAGCTTGCCGAAGCTGAAATTTCGGGTAAGAGATGTCTTGTAATGAAGCCTGAAACCTACATGAACAACAGTGGTCAGGCGGTTGCAGAAGCAATGAATTTCTACAAGCTTGACATTGACCATGTTGTTATTGTATATGATGACATTTCACTTGAGCCGGGGCTGATCCGTATCAGACGAAAGGGCAGTGACGGTGGGCACAATGGCATAAAGAGTATCATTGCTCTTACTGGCGAAGATAAGTTCCCACGTATCAAAATAGGAGTTGGCAAGAAGCCACACCCTAAGTTTGATCTTGCAGACTGGGTTTTAAGTCGCTTTAAGGAAGATGATCAGGTGAAAATTGATGAAGCCTGTCAGAAAGCCTGTGAAAGCTTAGAGCTTATTGTCAAGGGAAATATTGACGAAGCAATGAATAAATTCAATTCATAAATTTTATAATGTATAAGGCGGCTGTAAAGCCGCCTATGCGTGTTTCCAGCGTGATGCCGGACCCATATCGCGATTTACTTTACTGTAAATAAAAATAAACTTCGCGAAATACTCTTTAATAAAACAGTTTGTACTTTCTTGCTTGTGCAAGAAAGATACCAAAGAACACCCAAGCTTTTTTCTTTTCTCCGAAACAGAAAAAACCTTGACCAAAAAAGAAAAAATTCCATACATGAATTTGTAAGCGAAGATAATAACGCACCACTTAAAAGCAAGAGTATCTGTGGATAATTTAATTCTCCCATGTTTTTTGAGAGGCAGTTTTAATTCAGTTATTACTAAAAAGTTTGCTTAAGACTGCAACTTATGTAGCAATGGACTGTTAATTTCGTAATTATGAAGTTTACAGGTACGGGGGAACATTATTAGCTTTGGTAACAGGCTTATGTATAAAATTTTTGTTTTTGCTTCTTTTTCCAAATCTGAAAAAGAAGTGTATTTCTTTGTAACTTTCTTTGTACAAGCAAAGAAAGTTAAGAATATAAAGCAACGACAAATTAAAATTTATCTTCGTGAGTTTAT
>JAZQZW010000069.1:0-2237 GCA_045634285.1 Oscillospiraceae bacterium | reverse complement strand
ACAACTCCTTGGCTCACAGAACGACATGCCTACGATCCGACTTTATCTCCATTTGCAAAGTTTACAGACTTACAGCCCCAGAACTCAGCTCCGCCACCAACAGGAACAAGCTGTGAGAAGCAGAGACCGCCACCACCGCTGTAGTAAGCAGAGCCTTCTTTTGAATAGCTGTTTACACCAAACTTGATTTCCTTTAAGTTATCCTTGTCACCAAGCGGAATAAGAACATTACCAAATGAATCTGTTGTAAGGTCGCTTACATTAAGAACAGTTTCCTTAATTGTAATATCAGGTGCTTCATAAACAGTTTTGTCTGTTGGCTGGTCTGAGATTACAACATGCGCTACTGAAAGGGCAGGGAGTTCAACTTCAATTTTACCACCGCTTAAATCATTCTGTACATCAATTATACGGATATCGCTGTGATCCTGAGTAACTGCATAAACAACAGCACTCTTATATTCAGAAGATGAACCTTCAATATTGATTACAGCTTTTTCAGAAGCTGTTTTGTTCTTGTTTGAAATAACAACTCCAACTTCTGAATCGTCACTTCCGTCAATAGCTGCAAAAGCTGCTGACTTTGAAATGTCTTCAGTTTCAGTTTCTACAAGTGTGTCGCCGAATTCTGAGCCTTCACCATCATAGTTTGTATAAAGGTTAATTGCTGATGCTACATAAGGACATTCTGACATTGTACCCCAGTATGTTGCAAGATAAACCTCATTTTCAGCAAATGCACCGAGTGCCTCTGCTTCGGCAATGGCTGAAATTACATTTTTGCCTGTTTTCTTTTCATTTGCTATGTCAGCAAGATTATATTCTGAAATGGCAATTTTTGTTCCCGGATAGTACTTGTCGATTGATTTCTGAATGTTAGGGAGTAATGGGAAATACTTTCCGAAATATGGCTGAAGCCAGCTGTTTTCAACATAGCTTTCATCGTAAAGACTTCTTGCAGCCTGAAGCTTACCGTCATCAGTTGAGCAGTCCTGTGAATAGTAGTGAACATCAACTACATCAAGCAGACGATTGCCTGTTTCTTTTTCAGCATTTGCCATGCTTTCAAGGTAGTAGTCAAGATACCAGTTGTAACTGCCCTTGATGCTTTCCCACTTTGCGTCTGTGAAATTCTCACTTGTACCAGCCTGAATACATGGAAGCATGCCCCAGAGTGCAGGACCGTAAACTTCAGCATTAGGGTCAAGTTCCTTTACAACCTTTGCAAGTTCGATTGATTTTTCAATAAGCTCATCTGCTGTACATTCTTCAGGGTGAAGATATGGATGTGTATCATTCCATAAAAACGGTTCATTGTCAAGGCTGTATGCCTGAATACCTGTTTTTGTTGTTGAGTCACCAAGTGTCTTTATCAGATAATTTACATATTCGTCCATATAAACCTTGCCGTCAGTAAGGTCAGGCTCCATAAGTAAATCACCGTTCTTACGGAATACTACTTCATTCCATCTGTCAGAAGGTGCTGTTTCTGATACAGTACCGGATTTATCAGCTGCAACATATCCTGCCATCTGAAGTGTTGCCATTTTGTACGGAATATTGTTTTCAATACACTGCTTTGAAAGCTGTCTTGCAGGATATCCGAAACCATCCTTATCATCACCTAAGTTTGTATCTGAGCTGTTAACCCAGTCCTCGCCGGCATTTGACCAGTTTGTTTCCCAGTTGTAGCCTGTAAAACGGTTACCACCCTGACGTGCTGCTTTTACTGTTACATTCTTAAAGTTGTTTGAACTGCTGTACTGGTTGATACCATAGATGTAAGGACTGATTTCCTTCTTTTCTCCTGAAAGATTTACAGTAACATTCATGTTGTAACTGTCTGTTGTTTCAGCGATAGCTGTAAAAGGCTGTGCAAGGCATAAAACAGTCATAACACCTGCAACAAGCCCTGATAATTTACGATTCAAGTACATTTTAATAATCCTCCCTGTATATTTTTAAAGTCTGACAGTACATATAGTCACAAGAGCAAGGATTGCAACCATATGTACACAAATCAGTTTTAGTTAGCCCGAGAACATCACTCTTGTTCTCTATGGATAGTAATATATCAGAGAAACCTTGAAGAATTCTTAAAGGAAATAAAAAGCAAAAATAAATATAACCATGTCGCGAATGTCCCCCGCCTCTTAGGCGACGGGGACATTTCAGACTTTCAGTAGGAGAATAAATCTCCCGCCGAAACCCTGAGGAGTAAAACTCCTTGCGACGGT
>JAZQZW010000068.1:0-10370 GCA_045634285.1 Oscillospiraceae bacterium | reverse complement strand
ATGAAAGGTGTTTTTTCAGAGCTTGACAAGGTTATGGAACGTATGAAGGAGCTTGAAAAGCAGATGAATGAAACCTCTGATGTAAGCGCTGAGGTATCCGAAGAATATTCACGCCTTTCTGCCTACTATGAAGCAAATGATGGCTATAACATTAAGGTTAAGATTAAAACCGTACTCAATGGTATGGGTTTTACCGAAAAGGAATATGACAGGGTTATAAACGGTTTCAGCGGCGGTGAAAAAACAAGACTTGCCATTGCAAAGCTTTTGCTTGAAGAACCTAATCTGCTTATCCTTGACGAACCGACAAACCATCTTGATTTTAAGACTGTACTGTGGCTTGAGGATTATCTCAGGGATTACAAGGGTGCACTTCTTATCGTATCCCATGACAGATATTTCCTTGACAGGGTTGTTACTTTAGTATGCGAGATTGAATTGGGAACTCTTACACGCTACAAGGGCAATTATACAGCCTACACCATGCTTAAAAAGGACAATGTAAAGCGCAGACAGCGTGAGTATGAGGCACAGCAGAAGGAAATAGCAAAGCTTGAGGATTATATTGCACGTAATAAGGTAAGGGCTTCCACAGCAGCAAGTGCCAAGAGTAGAGAAAAGGCTCTTGACAGAATGGAAATTATCGAAAGACCTGTGGAGGTTGTAAATCAGCCTGATCTTAAATTTGAGTACGGCATTACTCCGCCATTTGACATTCTTGATGTAAGGGAAGCAGATATTGCAGTAGGTGAGGGGAGTAACCGAAAGGTACTTGCCGAAAATATCACATTTGAGCTGAAACGTGGTGAAAAGCTTGGTATTATCGGTGAAAACGGTATAGGCAAGTCAACCTTCCTTAAAATTTTACAGGGACTTCTGCCACATAACGGAAAAATCCGTTGGGCAGCCAATGTTAAGATTTCGTACTTTGAGCAGGAAAGTACAAACCTTGACCCGTACAATACAGTTATTGATGAGCTTCACAAGCATTATCCGATACTTACTGACCTTGATATACGTTCACTTCTTGGCAGAGTCGGAATAAAGGGTGAAAATGTTTTCCGTGAAACGGGAGTTATAAGTGGTGGTGAGAGAGCCAAAGTCTGCTTTGCTCTTATGATGCTTGAAAAGGGTAATGTACTTATTCTTGATGAACCGACAAATCACCTTGACCTTGCCTCAAAGGAAGCAGTTGAGCAGGCTCTTGACGAGTTTGACGGTACGGTTATTTTCGTATCTCATGACAGATATCTTCTCAACAAAATTTCAGAAAAAATACTTGAAATCCGTTCTGACGGTACGGAAATGTTCATGGGTAATTTTGACTATTACCTTGACATTACAAAGAAACGTGAGCAGGAAGCACAGCAGATTCTGGATGCAGAAAAACAGGCTAAGGCACAGGCGCTGGCACAGGAAAAAAATGTTCGTGCCTATAAGTCAAAGGAACAGCGTGCACAGGAAGCGAAAAGACGTGCAAGAGTAAAAGAACTGGAAGAATTAATTGAACAGAATGAGGAAAAACTTGCAGTTTTACAGGAGGAAATCACAAGGGAGGAAGTCTATTCCGACTTTGAGCTTATGAACTCAAAATGCTCTGAAATTGAAAAGCTGAAAAATGATAATGATACAATGTTTGAGGAGATAATTGAGCTTAGTGAGTGACATTGCTGATATGCAGAAAAATATTGACGGGCGAGCAATGCTCGCCCCTACAAATGGCTTAAACTTGTTATTTATATGTAGGGGCGACCAGTGGTCGCCCGCTATTTTTTTATATAATAGAAAGGAGCTGTTTTAAACAACTCCTTAATTATGTATTAAATTACTTTGTAAGCATTCTCTTGAGTGTTACAAGGTCGAATACGTTAATCTTACCGTTGCCGTCAACATCGTAAGCAGTTGTTACTGTTGTTGACTTCTTTGTAAGGAACTTCTGGAGTGTAACTGCGTCTGTTACATTTACTGTACCGTCAGCGTTTACATCACCCTTAACTGTACTTGGCTGTGTTGAACCATTGTCAGCATATACCATGTAGAAGAGGTTGATTGCGTCGCCCTTAGTGATTGTATGTGAACCTGCCTTGAGGTCAACTGTTACAATACCATTTGCGTCTGTTGTGTACTTAGTGCCGTCAACCTTAACACTCTTGCTTGCTGTGTCAAATACGAGTGTAATCTTACCGTCAGCTGAGTTTGTGAACGCAATGTTTGTAGCTGATTCCATCTTGAGACACTGTGTAAGTGTGAGACCTGCGTAGTTTACAGTACCCTTATCCTTTGAAAGGTTACCTGAGATTGTGAAGAATGTGCTTGATGTTCCGTTAATTGTGAAGTTGTGTACAACACCGCCTGCAGGAACAGTTACTGTGCCTGAAACCTTTGTTGTAGTTGTAGTAGAAGCTGAACCACCGCCTGATGTTGAAACTGTTGTTACAACCGGCTGGTCGCCTGATGAAATTGCCATTTCATCCATACAGCCACCATCTGTTTCGAAAATGGACTTGAGTGAAGATGTGTCTGTGTGGAGGAGGTAGTTGCCTGATGGTACATAGCAGAGTGAAGAATCAAGTTCAAAGCTTGCATACTTATTTGCAGATGAAACCTTTTCACTCTTATTTGTTACGATTGTACCGTCATGATCACCCTTTGTGTTTGTAAATACGTCGTTAAAGCTCTTGATAGCACCAGCTTTAATCTGCATTGGGTTCTTTGAGTTTTCAAATACGTTGTATTCTGAGAAGATGTAAGCATCTGCTCTTGGGTTCATACAGTAGCTTGTCTGACCATCAAATACGTTGTTGTACATGTGGATATCTGCCTGACGAGCGAGAGGTCCTCTTGATTCACATTCCTTCCAGTAGTTGTGGTGGTATGTGATATGATACTGCATGTTGCTGTCTGAAGCACCTACAAGGTTTGTCTTGTGGTAACCTTCGTAGTAGCAGTAGCTGTTTGTGAAGTACTGACCACGCTTGAAGTCACAAGCACCGTCACCGCCGTCCTTATCTGATTCAGCAGGATTTGCGATAGATGGCTTATAGAATTCACAGTTATGAATCCAGCATCTTTCAACAGGAGCGTTGAGTTCTGAATCAGTCTGAACACCTTCCATACCGATACAGTCTTCAGGAACATTTCTGAATGCAATGTTTCTTACTTCAAAGCTCTTACCAAGAGTTGGATTTGAAGATTCAGCCATGAAATGGAGACCCCAGCCGTTGATACATGCATCAGCACCGATACCTTCGATTGTAATATCCTTACCTGACTTGATTCTTGCCATATAACCGTTATCGCCTACAGAACCACCATAGTTAACTGAATCAAATTCTGTAAGACCCTCAGGAGCTGTTACATTACCGATGATTCTTATAACGATAGGTGTGCCGTCATTACCGATTTTTGCAATAATGCCATTGTTATTGTTAGCTGTACCACCGTTGGCTGTTTTGCCGCCACCGACATCCTGACCAACAGAGTTTAAGATGTGACCGATACCCTTAACTGTTGTACCGTCCTTTGATGTGATTGAAACTGTATTCTTATTTTCTTCTGTTACATAAAGAACAATTGCGTTTGATTTGAGTGTACCGTCATCATTGTATGCACCTACACCTGATGAGTAGTTGAAGTGAGCAAAGCCTGAACGATCCTGAGCACCAACAACGATACCACTCTTTGAGAGAGTACCCTTGCTTGTTGTTACATTAAGTGTATATGTACCTGCCTTAAGACCGAGAACGTCAACACGGAGATTGCCATCAACATCTCTTACAAGATACTTGAGAGCATCACCTGTGAGTGAACCTGTTGAAGCACCTGTCCATGAAACTGCTGTAACATCTGCATCAGAAACACCTGAAGCCATGAGGTACATCATTTCGTTCCAGCCGCCTGCACCTAAAATCTTAACGCCTGAAGGAACGTTTTCTTCACCTGATGGAGCAGCTGTTGTTGTATTGCCACCCTGTGTTGTTGTCTTTGTAGTTGTTGTTGCAGTAACAGCAGTTGTAACTGTTGTAACAACTGGAGTTGGATTGTCATTGTTTGCGTCAAAGCCGCTTCCGATTGCGATAATCTTATCGTCATAAGCTACGAGAGCTGCCTTGAGGGCTGTATTTACAGCATAGTCAGCATCATCAACGCTGTCGTTGAATTCCCACTTGAAGTCACCGCCGTCAACACGTCCTGCTTCTGCTTCAACGATTGCAGGAATATCCTTTGCAGCATCAAGGTCATAGCTGTACATATCGCTTGCTGTATCAAAGTTGTTGTATGTAGCACCGCCGCTTGTAGCCTTTACTGATGAAGGAACCTGTTCGGTCTTTGAAGAAGCGTCATAGCAGTCAAAGCTTGATGAATTCTCGCTGTATGGTATATAGCTTGCAGCACCTACGATTACATTGCCGTAAGCCTTGATCATACCGCCATCTTCGCCTGAGAATGTTCCCTCACCGAGAGCATCAGTACCCTGCTTTGAAATCATTATAGGATTTTTGCAGTTTCTGAAGTAGTTATTTTCAGCAAAGATATCTGAATCAGTTGTTGAACCGATACCGTACTTTGCGTTACCGTCATAGTAGTTATTGTAAACGTGAACCTGAGCTACTCTTACTCTTGGATGACGTGAGTCTGAGTGGTCGTACCAGTTGTGGTGATAAGTGATGTAGTTTGATGTATCACTTGAGTTTGCACCCTGGAGGTTGCACTTACCGTTGTCGAAGAAGTGGTTGTATGAGTGAGTGATGTACTGTGATTTTTTAGTATCAAGTGCACCGTCACCCTTTGCCTGGTCTGCGTCTGAACCTGCATCGCCGTAGAAGAAGTCACAGTTGTGAACCCAGCAGTATGTGTTGCCCTGCTGAAGTCCGCAGTCATCGCCTTCATTACTGTTACAGTTCATGAAACCTAAGTTTCTTACTTCAACATTTGAACAGTTTTTAAGTACAAGACCGAAACCGTTGAATGTAGCATCATTACCGATACCTTCGAGTGTCATACCTGCTGTTGCTGTGTCAACATAAAGGTCGCCACTTGGCATGTTTGCAGGGTCTTCAATGTTACCGATAAATCTGATAGCGATTGGTCTTGTTTCTTTACCTTTTTTATAAGCTGTGATAATATTCTGAACACCAACGCATTCAACTTCGCCCTTACCCTGAGCGTCAAGCATGCATGTTACTGTATCCTTGTTTTCGTTTGTAACGTAAACTACAACTGCGTCTGATTTAAGTGTACCGTCTGCGTTGTAAGCACCAAGTGCCTTACCATTGGCAAAAGCATAACCTGATCTGTCGTGAGCTGTAACAGCAATTGTTTCACTGAATGCCTGAGCTGTCATTTCTGTTCCGCCTGATGTAGGAACAACCTTCATTGTGTGACTGCCTGCTTTAAGACCAACAGCATCGGCACGGAAGTAACCACTGTACTGTCTTACCAGCATTGAGTCGATCTGTACACCGTCAACATAAACGTTGTAACCGTCTGCACCACTTACAGGTGCCCATGTCATATATGCGGTTTCTGCAAGGTTTGAGCTTTTTGCAAGAGCTGATGCAGCGTAAACAGGAGTATCATTGAAGAATACTGTGTTGCTGCTGCCGATGGTGCATGTTGCTACCATTGTAACTGCTGCTAAGCCCGCTAAAAATTTTTTGAGCTTCATGATTAAATACCTCTCTACATATTTTTTCTTATATATCGTTTGGACATTTTTAACATATTGTCCTATTAACATTATATACCTGTTGGTTAAAAAATTCAAGATGGAATAGTCTATATAAAGTTTTTGACATATGTTCATAAAATTAGTAAAATATGACATATTTGTGATAATTGTATGCTTCAATTGGTATTTATTTGTCTTGCAAAATAATAAACAGACAACAATTTGTCTGTTTATTTGTGAAATATTTACAATGGGGAATCAAGAATTCCATTCATAAAATCAAGCACAATCTGCCTGTCGTATTCATCTTCAATAATCTTAGGCTGAAATGCGTTCATTTCGCCTGTATATACATAACAAGGGTGAATTTCATTGGATTCGTTTATCAGAGTTTTTCCGTTGAAATAGAAAGTGTGTGTGTAGACTATTGTTCTGTTTTCAGGATGTGTATTTCCACCGTAAACAAAGTTTCCAAGTGAGTATACTATTGTAACATCTTTATAAACTTCGATTGGCTGAAGGACGTGCGGATGTGAGCCGATAACAAGGTCTGCACCTGCATCAACAAACTGATGTGCATATTCAACCTTGTGTGCGTCAGGATAGTGAATGCCCTCGGTACCGCTGTGGAAAAATATAATCTGCAAATCGGTTGTGTCGGAATATTCCTGAATCTGATACAGAATTTCACCCGAAGTAACTACGCTGTCCCATGTTTCAACACAGAATAGCGCAATTTTTATGCCACTGTCTTCGAGTATAACAGGAGTGTTGTTGTCACTCCACTTTACTCCGTACTGTTCAAGAGCAGCTTTTGTATCGTCAATGCCTTCTTGTCCGTAATCGCCGATATGATTGTTTGCAACGCCTACAGCGTCAATTCCGTTAACCGAGAAAATCTGTGCATTTTTTGCAGGTGATTTAAACCAGAATGCAGGGTCGTAGTCCTTATAAATTTCCTGCAGAGGATTGTCGGTCAGAACACCCTCGCAGTTTGTTATGTTAAAAGTACCCTTGTCAAGAATATGTTTGACACCTGAAAAAAAGTATTCCGGTTCAACGGCATCGGCTGTTGCGTTGAATCTGCCTTCGGTGTATTCGCCTTTATAGTTGCCGAGAGTACAGTCGCCCATAAAGTTAAGGACTATATCAAATTTTTGCGGTTGAGTGACTGTCGTTTCGGTTTGTATGATTGTGTTTTCTGTTGGTTGGGTATTATTGTCGGTTTCTTCATATACTGATAAAAAATCATTATTAATAGTATAAATAGCCGGTTTGCTTGAAATGGCAATTGCGGAATTTCTGAATATAAAAAATACTGATGAAAACAGTATGAAAAATACAAGTATTGTTAATAAGTATAGTACACAAAGCTTTCTCAAGGTTTACTCCTTTAAAATTATTTTAACAACTAAATTATAACATTATTTTTCTAAAAAGTAAATACATTTTAAAAATATGACATTAAATTTTAAATAATTGTATTTCCAGTTTAAAGTTTTGAAAAAATTCGGAAAATTGAAAGAAAAAAATTGGATTTCAACATGTGTTGTCGCAAAATTACGATGAAAAGATGAATATCCATATTTACAAGGAATATTTCCTGTTTTAAAATTGTAATATGAAATAAATCAGACGACAAGAGGTGCATAAAATGAAAAAAATAAAACAGACGATATTTTATATTTCGGCAATGGCAACAATTTCGGTTTGTGGTATAAATGCAGACGCTCAGGAATACTGCGGAAAATTAAAGTATGTAACAACAGAAGATAAGGCAATTATAACGGGTTACACAGGGAATCCGAAGGTGCTTAATATCCCTGCTGAAATTGAAGGCAAAAAGGTTGTGGAAGTGAGGGAAAACGCTTTTTACAAATGTGAAAGTCTTGAAAAGGTTATTCTTCCCGATACTGTAAGATTTATCGGACATCATGCGTTTTATGAATGTATTTCACTTGAACAGGCGGAGCTGTCCGAGAATATTTACAGTATTGATGAGGGGTGTTTTTTAGGGTGTGTTTCGCTTGAAAAAATAGAATTTCCGGATAATCTGAAAATTATTGAAAGTGATAGCTTTTATAACTGCTACAGTCTTGAAAGTGTTGAGCTTCCGTCAGAGATTCAGGAAATAGGCGATTATGCATTTGCAAACTGTACAAAGCTTAATAATGTTGAGCTTGGTGAAAGCGTATTTAGTATTGGGGATTATTCTTTTATTAATTGTGGAAATCTCAGTGAAATAAATCTTTCGTCTTCCATTACAAGCATAGGAAGCTGTGCGTTTGGGTACAGTGATAATATTCCTGTGGCAGATTTTAAAATCAAAGGTGATACGGAGTCACTCGGGAAAATGTATGCTGAAAGCAACAACCTTGAATTTGAAAATACTGATTACAAAGCAAAACCGAAAAAAATATCGCCCATACCTGCTATGGCTGTGATTGCATCGGGTGCAGGACTTCTGTTTTTTCAGTTTCTTGAAAGACTAAGAGGATTTAAAAGAAAATATGAATATGAACGCTGAATAAACCTGTAATTTTCTGCCAATCATCTTACTACGAGGTGATTGACATGAAAAAAACAGACATTATTTTACTTGCAGGATTAATCGGAAGTATACTTTTTACGAATTTTGCCGATTTCGGAAAAACCCTTTACAGTATTGAAAATGAAGTTCTGCGTATGCATATACTTGCAAATTCCGATTCCGAAGAAGACCAGACGCTAAAGCTTTGTGTAAGGGACAGGTTACTTGAAAAATCAGATGAAATTTTCGGTGGTTGTAAAACACTTGACCAGATGAAAGCATGTGCAGAAGAAAATGAGGAAAAGATAAAATCCATAGCACTTGACGTTATTCACGAAAAAGGGTATGATTATACTGTGAATACAGAAGTGATAAACATGGAATTTGATAATCGTGTGTACGGAGATATAACCATGCCTGCAGGTACTTATGACGCTTTGCGTATTACGATAGGTGAGGCACAGGGAAAAAACTGGTGGTGCGTTATGTATCCTCCTCTTTGTTTGCCTGCTGCTGAGGAAGTAACCTCTGATAAGGATACAGCAGATGCTTATTTTGACCCGAAGCAGATGGACATGATGGAAAATCCGCAGGATTATCAGGTTAAATTCAAATGTGTGGAGTGGTTCAGGAAAATCAAAATCGAAGTATCGGGCTGGTTTTAGATAGAATGCACAATTTGAACGTACTTGGATATGACGATATGTGCAAAAAAGAAAATTATAAAATATACTTGACAAATGAAAAAATATGGTATATAATAATACAGTAAAACAAAGCAGACATCAGTTCTCACCACAGGATGAAAGATTCTCAGTGGTCAATATGTAAAAAATAACTGTAAAAGGCTATTTTGCGTATTCATGAGTGCTGATTTAATCTGCACTCATTTTTGTTTTCGGATTATAATATAACTTTGGGGGTGCTTAACCATTAGCAAGCAGGAACTGCAGATTAACGAAGAAATCAGAGATAAAGAAATTCTTCTGATTGATACTGACGGAACTAAGATTGGTGTTATTTCCGCAAAAGAGGCTCAGAAAATGGCCTATGAAAAAGATTTGGATCTTGTAAAGATTGCTCCTACAGCCAAGCCACCTGTGTGTCGTATCCTCGACTACAACAAGTTCAAGTTTGAACAGGCTAAGAAGGAAAAGGAAGCAAGAAAAAACCAGAAGACAGTTGAAATCAAGGAAATCAGAATGTTTTCCGCAATTGATACACATGACTTCAACACAAAGGTAAATCAGGCTCATAAATTCTTGAAGAACGGTGATAAAATCAAGATTTCCGTAAGATTCCGTAAGCGTGCTATCGCACATCCGCAGCTCGGTGAAGAACTTCTTGAAAAATTCAAGGAAGCATGCTCAGAGTTCGGTAGTGTTGAAAAGCCTGCAAAAATGGAAGGCAGAAGCATTGTTATGTTTATGTCACCGAAGACATCCAATAAATAAAGGAGGATAAAAGTTATGGCAAAGGTTAAGGTTAAAACACATTCAGGCGCTAAGAAGCGTTTTAAGCTGACAAAGAACGGTAAGGTTAAGTATCAGCACACAAATAAAAGACACAGACTTACTCAGAAGGATACAAAGAGAAAGAGAATTGCTCGTAATGCAGGTGTTTGCAGTGAAACAAACGCACCTACAGTAAAGAAGTTAATTCCATACATGTAATAACAGAAGTTAAACGGAGGTAATAGACTATGGCACGTGTTAAGGGTGCGATGATGACTCGCAAGAGAAGAAATAAAACACTCAAGCTCGCAAAGGGTTACTGGGGCGCTAAGAGTAAGCACTTCAAGATGGCTAAACAGGGCGTTATGAAGTCAGGCAACTATGCTTATGCTGGTCGTAAGCAGAAGAAGAGAGATTTCAGAAGAATCTGGATTACAAGAATCAGTGCTGCCTGCAAGCTTAACGGTATGAACTACTCACAGTTCATGAACGGCGTTAAGAAGGCTGGCATTACTCTCAACCGTAAGATGCTCTCAGAAATCGCTATCAGCGATCCAGCAGGCTTTACAGCTATTGTTGAACAGGCAAAGGCTGCTCTTTAATTTTGAAAAAAACACGCTCTCAGTTTAGCTTAGAGCGTGTTTTCGTGTTTAATACAGTACAGTCTTCATTTGTATTAAATGTTGTATTTATGTCGAAAAATCAGGAGAAAAAC
>JAZQZW010000067.1:0-5342 GCA_045634285.1 Oscillospiraceae bacterium | reverse complement strand
CAACTCCTTGGCACACAGAACGACATGGCTACGATCCGACTTCCTACAAGAATATCCCCTGAGTGAACCTCAGCACCGATTCTGATGATACCTTCTTCATCAAGATCCTTAAGTGCATCTTCACCCACGTTTGGAATATCTCTTGTGATTTCTTCAGGTCCGAGCTTTGTATCACGGCATTCGATTTCGTATTCTTCAATATGAATAGATGTATAAACATCGTTTTTAACAAGGTTTTCATTAAGAAGTACAGCGTCTTCGTAGTTGTAACCTTCCCATGTCATAAATCCGATAAGAGCATTCTTACCAAGTGAAATTTCACCGTCAGCAGTAGCAGGACCATCTGCAAGAACCTGACCTGCTTCAATTTCTTCACCAACATCAACGATTGGTCTCTGATTTATACATGTACCCTGGTTTGAACGCTTGAACTTTGTAAGCTGATACTTTTCTTCGTTGCCGTTGCTTTCCTTTACAACAACCTCATCAGCACTTACAGCTGTAACAACACCTGAGTTCTTGGCAACAACGCATACGCCTGAGTCAACCGCTGCCTTGTATTCCATACCTGTGCCGACAAAAGGTCTTTCTGTCTTAAGAAGCGGAACTGCCTGTCTCTGCATGTTCGCACCCATAAGAGCTCTGTTGGCGTCATCGTTTTCAAGGAACGGAATCATAGCTGTCGCAACAGAAACCACCATCTTAGGTGAAACGTCCATGTAGTCGATAAGTTCTCTGTCACATTCAAGAATCTGTTCACGGTATCTTGCATTAACCTTAGGTCTTGCAAGCTTGTTGTCTTCTGTAAGAGGTTCGTTTGCCTGTGCAACGATAAAGTTATCTTCAACGTCTGCTGTCATGTAAACAACTTCGTCTGTTACAACGCCTGTTTCCTTGTTTACCTTTCTGTAAGGTGCTTCGATAAATCCGTATTCATTGATTCTTGCAAATGTAGCAAGATAAGAAATCAGACCGATGTTAGGACCTTCAGGAGTTTCGATAGGACACATTCTGCCGTAGTGGCTGTAGTGTACGTCACGAACTTCGAATCCGGCTCTGTCTCTTGAAAGACCGCCAGGACCCAGGGCTGAAAGACGTCTTTTATGTGTAAGCTCTGCCAGAGGATTGTTCTGGTCCATGAACTGTGAAAGTGGTGATGAACCGAAAAATTCCTTGATAGCTGCTGTAATTGGTCTTATATTAACGAGTGTCTGAGGAGTAAGCTTTTCCATATCCTGTGACTGGAGGTTCATTCTCTCTCTTACAACTCTTTCCATTCTTGCAAAACCAATTCTGAACTGGTTCTGTAAAAGTTCACCAACAGAACGGATACGTCTGTTGCCGAGATGGTCGATATCGTCAACATAGCCTACACCTTCGCAAAGGTTGAGATAATGGCTGATTGTTGCGTAAATATCATCAAGAATAATATGCTTAGGAACAAGCTCGTCAACTCTCTTTTTAACAGCTTCTTCAATTTCCTCAGCATCAGCTGAAGTTTCAAGAATATCCTTGAGAACCTTGAAGGAAACCTTTTCGTTGATACCGTACTGAGCTACATCGAAATCAACATAACCTGTAATATCAACCATGCCATTACCGATAACCTTAACTTCCTTCTGTACCATTCTTGTGGCATTTTCGCCTGTATCTGTAACGAAATATTCCTTTACTTCTACTGTTAAGAATACTTCGTATACACCTGCCTGTTCGATTTCGCAAGCCTGTTCATAAGTGAGCTTGTCACCCTCATCAGCCATGATTTCGCCTGTGAGAGGATTGATAACAGGTCTTGAGAGAACGTGACCTGAAATTCTTGAAGCGACACCAAGCTTCTTGTTGAACTTATAACGTCCGAAACGGGCAAGGTCATATCTTTTTGCATCAAAGAATAAATTGTTAAGATGTGAAATAGCACTTTCAACCGTTGGCGGTTCGCCAGGTCTGAGCTTTTTATATACATCAATCAGAGCGTCAGAATTGTTTTTTGTACCGTCCTTCTGCTCGATTGTCTGAACCAATCTGTCGTCATGTCCGAACAGTTCGTAAATTTCTTCATCTGAGCTTACGCCGATAGCTCTGATAAATGTTGTGAGAGGAATTTTTCTGTTCTTATCAATTCTTACATAAACAACATCGCTTGAATCCATTTCATATTCAAGCCATGCACCTCTGTTAGGAATAACAGTAGCCTTGAAGAGATCCTTACCTGTCTTATCCTTTTCAAATGCATAGTAAACACCAGGTGAACGAACGAGCTGTGAAACAATAACACGTTCCGCACCGTTGATGATGAAAGTACCGCTTTCAGTCATAAGCGGGAAATCACCCATAAAGATTTCGCTCTTCTTTACATCTCCTGTTTCCTTGTTCCAGAGTGTTGCTGTAACACGGAGCGGAGCTGCATAAGTTACATCTCTTTCTTTACATTCAGCGATTGTGTACTTTGGAGTATCATCAATCTTGTAGTCAATAAAATTCAGAACAAGATTACCGTTGAAGTCAGTGATGGCTGACACATCACGGAAAACCTCTTTAAGTCCTTCATCCTTGAACCACTGATATGAATTTTTCTGCACCTCGATAAGATTCGGAATTTCAAGAGCCTCATTAATCTTACTGAAACTCATTCTGACATTCTTTCCAAGCTGCGTTGGTTTTACATTCACCATAGGCGGAACCTCCTTGATTTTTTGCGGCGTTAAACTGCCGGAGCGTCTGACTTTATATCTTAAAAATATTTTCAAAATGCTCTTGACAGAAACAAAGATATATGATATACTCTTTTGTTTGAATCTATTTAAAAAGATAGTTATTAGTCATACTGATACAGTATATTATTATACAACACTTTCCTTTATTTGTCAAGTATCAGGCTCTGATTTTTCGGAAATTTTTAATAAATCCGACATTTTCATAAAACAAATATTTTTTATATGTATTTTATATAAAATTACTTGATTTTTCGATTGAAAAAGTATATAATATTTATACAACACTACTTTAGAATTAATCTCACGAAAGGATACAGAAATACATTATGGAAATTTTAAAACAAAATGAACAAAGCGCCAACAAAGCTGCTGCTAAGGTAATGCGGGCAACAGTATACATATACACTGTACTTTATATACTTGACCTTATAGGCATTTTTGTTGTTCCGATTAAAGCTATGACTGTAGCATTTGTTGTATCTTCAGTTTTGCTGCTGATACCGACAATTCTTATAAAATTCTCTCTACATGAAAAAAAATGGATGAAATACCTGATTATACTGCTTTCGGTATCATTTATAACAATATCGGCTGCTGTTCTGTCATATCACACCATAACAGTATACATATATCCGATTGCTATCGCAAGTCTTTATTTTTCAGGTTCACTTAATATGTTTGCTTCCGTTTTTACAATTTTAGGTATTAGTATGGGACAATTTATTTCTTTTTTCCTGCCATATGTTACAGATGAAAATATTCACAATTTAAAAAAATTGCTGCTGTTCCACATCTTACCACGTGCTATAACAGTATTTGCTGTAGCACAGATATTCACAATGCTCAGTAAAAGAACCGCTTCTATAATGAATAATCTGCGTGAAGCTTATGAAAAGACTCTCGAAAATGATGCTCTAAGACATGAAAAAATGCTTGCAGAAAAAGCAAATAAAGCAAAGAGTGACTTTCTTGCAAACATGTCACATGAAATCAGAACACCTATCAACGCAATCATAGGCATGAATGAAATGGTACTGCGTGAGAGCGAAAAAAAGGAGGTTATTGAATATTCAAACAATATCAAAGCTGCAAGTAATACCCTCTTGTCAACCGTAAATGATATTCTGGATTTTTCAAAAATCGAATCCGGTAAAATGGAGCTTGTCATATCCGAATATAAGCTTGGCAAGGTGCTTAACGACGTCACAACCATGATTGATGTAAAGGCAAAGCAGAAAAATCTGACATTCCATACATATATTGATGAAAGCATTCCTGATACACTTATAGGTGATGAAATCAGAATAAAACAGGTTCTTATAAATCTTCTTAACAATGCGGTCAAATACACGCCAAATGGTTTTATAGAGCTTGAAGTAAAAGGAAAAGTCAATGAAAGCAAAGATATGGTTTCTCTTGAATTTCTTGTCAAGGATTCAGGTATCGGTATAAAGAAAGAAAACCTTGCAACAATGTTTGAAGGCTTCCAGAGGTTTGACCTTGACAAAAACAGACATATCGAAGGCACAGGTCTTGGTCTTGCCATTACCCATAAAATAGTAACAATGATGAGTGGTGAAATCAAGGTAGACAGTGTTTATGGTGAAGGTTCTGTATTTACAATAGCTGTTTCACAGAAGATAGCCAATCTTTCTCCTATCGGAAATTTTGCAAGCAAGTACAAAAACGCTTCAAAAACCGAGCATAAGTATAAAGAAAGCTTCACTGCACCTACAGCTGAAATACTTGTCGTTGATGACAACGCCATGAATCTTATGGTTATTACAAGCCTGCTCAAGAAAACACTTATACAGGTGACCACCTGCATGAGCGGTTATGAAGCACTTGAAATTATGGAAACCAAAAAGTTTGATGTCATTTTCCTTGACCACATGATGCCTGAAATGGACGGCATTGAAACGTTAAACTGCATAAAACAACTTCCTGAAAATGTAAATTTCAACGTACCGTTTATTGCTCTCACAGCAAACGCAATTGCAGGTGTAAAGGAAATGTATCTTGAAAAAGGCTTTACTGACTATCTGAGTAAGCCTGTTGATGCAATCCAGCTTGAAGAAATGCTTGCCAAGTATATTCCTGATGAAAAAATCAAAAAAACTGAGGAACAGGTGCAGCAAGCTGAAGAAGAAAATCCTGACGACAACACAGGCAGCCTCATCAACAGAGAAACAGGTATTGCAAACTGCGGTGGCATGGAAAAACTTTACACTAAAATTCTGAAGATGTTCTGCGATATGTATGAAACCAAACTTGCGGAACTTAACAAGTATATAGAAGAAAAAGACTGGCAAAGCTATGTTGTAAATATTCACGCACTCAAATCCAATTCCTACAATATAGGCTGCAAAGAGCTTGGCGACAAATGTCTGGCACTTGAGCTTTCAGCTAAAAATATTGTTGCGGACAAGAATAAAGATGAAGAAATTTCATTTGTTGAAAACAATCACAAAGATGCCATGAAGCTGTTTGGTGAAGTCCGCAGCTACATTCAGAACAATATGTAAGTTACAAAATACGAACGGAATTGTACTCTTTACAAAGAGTACAATTTGGTTCTTTTTCATACAGGAAATGTCTGAACAGCTTAAA
This sequence comes from Oscillospiraceae bacterium, assembly GCA_045634285.1. GTDB lineage: Bacteria > Bacillota > Clostridia > Oscillospirales > Ruminococcaceae > Porcipelethomonas. Next base: position 18 of record JAZQZW010000067.1, on the reverse strand, counting down.
ATAAATGTCATTTTTACT
>JAZQZW010000066.1:0-4246 GCA_045634285.1 Oscillospiraceae bacterium | reverse complement strand
ACCTCCCCTGTCAGGGGAGGCTTATCTCAGACAAATTAAAATTTGCCGTTTTAATTTTTTCTGTTCATTTCTTTGCATGCACAAAGAAACGAACCAAAGAAATGCACAAGCTTTTTCTTTTGTAACTTTTCTTGTACAGGCAAGAAAAGTTAAACAACCAAAATAAAGCGACAAATTAAACTTTATCTGTCTCAATAAATTTTACATCCGGCTCAGGATATTAACGATTGAAACATTCTGAAAACTATGCTATAATAATGCTGTGCTGTCTGAAATTTCTCAGATTGGTGCAGTTTTATTTTTAAGGAGAAGTAACATGTCTGATATTCTTATAATCGAAGATGATACATATATAAACAATCTTATTTTCAGGGCACTGACAAAAGAGGGATACAACTGCAAACAGGCATTTTCCGGTACGGAGGGATTGCTTTATGCAAAAACTGAAGAATTTTCCCTTGCGGTACTTGACCTTATGCTGCCGGGAATAAATGGCGAAGAGCTTCTGCCAAAGCTTAAAGCAGAGCTTGATATTCCTGTTATTGTACTTTCTGCCAAGGACAGCCTTGACAGTAAAATAGACCTGCTCAACGCAGGGGCTGAGGACTATATGACAAAGCCCTTTGAGGTTGATGAACTTATTGCAAGAATAGGCGTACAGCTTAGACGCAGCTCAGGTGGAAAAATACAGAAACAACTCAGCCACAAAAATCTTGTTTTAAATCTGGAGGAAATGTCTGCTGAAATTGACGGCAGTACAGTTTCATTTACAAAGCATGAATATAAAATCCTTGAACTTCTTATCGGAAATCCAAGCCGTGTTTTTACAAAGCAGGATATTTATGATTACGCATGGGAGGATATTTATATCGGTGAGGACAAGACGGTCAACATGCACATAAGCAATATACGTAAAAAGCTGAAGACAGTTACCGATGAGGAATATATTGAAACTGTATGGGGAATAGGCTTTAAACTTTCTAAATAAATTCAAAAATTTCTTTAAACTTTCTTTACCTTTTCTTTGCGATTTTTTGAAAAGTAAAGTGTAGAATGTAATTGTAAGGAAAAAACAGAAAGGAAATAAATTATGGATTACATATTAACCACAAACGGACTTACCAAAAACTTTGGCGGTCATAAGGCTGTAAACAACATCAGCATCAATATCCGTCAGGGAGAAATCTACGGACTTATCGGAAGAAACGGAGCGGGTAAAACAACCCTCCTTAAAATGATAAGCGGTCTTTCTTCGGCGACAGAAGGAGAGTTCAGCCTTTTCGGTTACACTGGAAAGGAACGTATGCAGGTAATGAACCGCATAGGAACTCTTATTGAAAATCCGGGGATTTATCCTAATCTTTCAGCAGCAGAAAACCTTAAACTCAAATGTATCGCTCTGGGTGTACGTAACAGAACGGTTATTCCTAAGTTACTTGAAAAAGTAGGTCTTGCAGATACAGGAAAAAAACCTGCGGGTAAATTTTCACTTGGTATGGGACAGCGTCTTGGTATAGCCCTTGCTCTTGTGGGTGAGCCTGACCTTGTTATCCTTGATGAGCCTATCAACGGACTTGACCCACAGGGTATTGCAGAAGTGAGAGAAACGATTGAAAAGCTTAACAGGGAACAGGGAATTACATTTATAATCTCAAGCCATATTCTTGAAGAGCTTTCAAAAATTGCCACAAAATACGGCATTATCCACAATGGCAATCTGATTAAGGAACTTACAAGCGAGGAGCTTATGGTTGAATGCAGTGAACGTATCGAGCTGAAAACTGACGATAACGCTAAGGCTTGTACAGTTCTTGAAAGCATGGGCATTCACGAGTACAAGGCTGTTGATAAGGATACAATTCAGATTTTTGAACGCCTTAATGATACAGGTGACATTACAATGAAGCTTGCAGAAAATAAGATTAAGACTATTGCCATTTACGTGAAGAATGAGGCACTTGAAGAATACTATTTCAATTTAACAGGAGGAAACAAAAATGCTTAATTTAATAAAAATGGATTTATACAGACTTGTACGTTCAAAATCCTTCTGGGTAATGATTATAGTAACAGCAGTGGTTGCGTTCATAAGTGCTTTTGCTACGAATTTTTCCTATGAATCAATTGAAAGCATAGCAGACCCGGAAATTATGGCAGAAATGGGGATTGATATGGATGAAGAAACAGCCAATTCCATGAGTGTCGGCTTTACTGCTGAGCTTAATGAGCTGGATAATGTGCTTGGTGGCGAAAAGGTTTATTTTACCGAATACTTCAACTATGACTTCTCAGCTCTGACAATGCTTTTATTCTGTGCAATTTTCCCACCTATTTTTGTAAATGCAGAGCAAAAGTACGGCTTTATCAAAAATATTGCAGGACAGCTTCCGAACCGTGGTATGCTTGTTATTCCAAAGCTTTGTGCTGTGGCAGTTCAGGTGATTGTAATATTTGCAGTATATATTATTACTTCATCTTTATCATGCAGTATTCTGTTTGGGGACAGACTTGTATTTGATTTTTCAGATGAATTTATAAAGGTATTTGCTTTACACTTCCTTCTCCACTACTCCTTTGCAGTTGTTGTAACAGCCGCTACAATTTTTCTGAGAGGCTCTGCTCTGAGCATGACTTTCGGTATCATTGTTTCAGGAGGTTTGACTTCGTTTATTTACAGCTTTGCTGATATTATCCTGCACAAGATAGGCTTCAGCGAGGATTTCAGTATCGGAGATTTTGCAATTGAATCATGTGTGGGGGATATCTCAACCCAGATTGCAGGCGGCGACCTTGCAAGAGTAATTTCAGTAGGTGCAGTATTTCTGACAGCATCGGTTGTGGTATCAATGGCAGCTATGTATAAGCGTGACGTAAAATAAGGAGTTATTTATGTGGATATGGGCAATTTCAGCTACGGTTGTATGCTTGATAATTATCGGAATATTCATAGCCTACAGACGACAGGTTAAAAAGACCTGTCGTCAACTGGCATTTATGAAGAAAAACAGAACCAATATGCGTTTAAGGGCAGAACTGCCCTTTTCAGAGCTTAACGAGCTTTCGGACAATATAAACGGTCTTCTTGACTCATCGGACAAAATACGCATAACAGCAGAACGCAACGAGCAGAATTTAAAGGAGGCTATAACAAACATTTCCCATGATATACGTACACCTCTTACTTCCCTTGACGGCTTTTTCCATCTTATGAAAAATTCCGATTCACAGGAGGAACGTGTTCAGTGTACCGAGATAATTCAGAACCGTATAGACAATCTTAAATACATGCTTGAGGAACTTTTTACATACACAAAGCTTCAGAATGAGGATTATATAATTCAGCTTGAAACAATTGATTTCAACAAGTGCGTATGCTCAGGTGTTGTGGGCTTTTACAATGAATTTCAGGATAAGGGGATTGAAGTCATCACAGACTTTACCGAAGATGAAATTATCTTAAACGGCAATTCCGAAGCTGTACAGCGTATTGTGCAGAATGTTCTGAAAAATGTACTTGACCACGGAAGCAGGGAAGTGGAAATGACACTTAAAGCCGATAATGACAAGGCAGTGTTTACATGTTCAAACAAGGTTGAAAATCCCGAAAGCATTGATGTTTCACAGGTGTTTTCACGTTTTTACAAGTCTGACCCGGCACGTACCCATTCATCAACAGGGCTTGGACTTGCCATAGCAAAGGGACTTGCAAAGCGTATGAACGGTGATGTTATGGCTGAAATTGAGGGTGACATGTTTAAAATCAGGGTGGTGCTGGAAAAATAGTTAATTCTGATTATAACCTTATGACAGTGGCAGAAATGCCGCTGTTTTTTATGCAAAAAAGTATGGTGCAATATGATGCAGACATGTTCAGAAACTATTGTAATTGTTTCAAATTGATTTTATAATATAAATACCACAAAAGAACATATGTTCGAGGTATACCGATTTGTGAAAAAATTATAACCATATCGCAGATGTCCCCGCCTCTTAGGCGGCGGATTCCATTTCGGACTTTCAGTAGGAGAATGAATCTCCCGCTGAAATCCTGAGGAGCCAAATTCCCTGCGACGATTTTAACATATTCTTGAAGGAGGTAAAAATGTGTACATCATAAAACTAAGCCACAAGGGTGACGACGGGATTTATCATGAGGGAAGCTTTTTTTCGGGCTTTGGCATGGCTTACAGAAGTGAGTATGAAATCTTTGAGCCTGTCCTTGAAACAAAGGTAAATTCAATAGGGC
>JAZQZW010000065.1:0-3922 GCA_045634285.1 Oscillospiraceae bacterium | reverse complement strand
AGAGTATTTATTTGAGTACAGAACTGTTGAAGAAGGTGCAATTATTACAGGCATCACAGAAAATTCAGGTAATGAAAAGATTCAGGAGCTTTACATACCTGAAAATACAGAAATTGACGGAACAAAGCTTGACATTATAGGTATTGACGATTTCGCTTTTGCTGACCTTGACAATCTTACAACAATTTATGCTACATCGGTATTAAATCCTGAATTTATGGGAAATGTAGCATTTATGACAAAAAATTCACTTGCTGTATTTGTAGAAAATGCACTTGGCGAAAATCCTGAAAAGGAAGATATCGTAAATTACGTTGCCGAAGCTCTCAGCTACAATGGTAAAACAGAAAACTGGACTGCTGAAGAATTGGCGGAGGTTGAAGCAAAGCTTACAGCTAAGGCACAGCTTGCAGGTGTAACTGAAGATATGAACATGGTTACAGCTCTTGTAACAATGCTTCAGAATCAGGATAAAATGAATTTAGCCCCTTCAACAGCTGACAAGCTTACAATATGGGTTTCTGCGCTTAAATATTCAGATGTAGCTGTTATAGCAGAAAAAGACTGGGCAATTGCAGAGTATATTGCTGCAAGAGGCGAATCCGGCATGTCTGACGCTGTAAAGCTTACAGGTGACGCAAATAACGATGGTATTGTAAATGTACGTGACTGTGCTTTTATTGCCTCAGCACTTGCAAATAACAAGGCTGACGAGCTTCCTGCACATGCCGATTACAATGGTGACGAAGTTGTAAACGTTCGTGATGCTGCTGCTATTGCACGTGACCTTGCAAATGCAAAAAACTAAATTTCAATCCAAAGCGTGAGCCTATATACTCACGCTTTTTTATTGACACATTTATAAAATATGTGTTATAATTTATATAAATAAGGAGGTTTACAAATGAATCTAAAAAAATTTCTTGCACTTATATCAGCATTTTCATTTCTTTCACTGCCTTTTTCTGCATACGCTGAAGACAATATATATAATGGTTTTGAGTACGAAATCAAGGAAAACGTTGCAGTAATTACAGGATACAATACAGATACACCGGATAAAATTATTTCTCTGGAAATAACCGATTCCATTGAATATAATGGTGTTGAGTACGATGTAGCAGGTGTTGATGAACTTGCTTTTGCCGACCTTAAAAATCTCACATCTGTATATATACCTGATACTCTGAATCACGAATATATGAGCAATATTGCCTTTGCAACAGAAACATCAATTGCTGATTATATTTACAATTCAATGGCTGACGATTATGATGAAAAAGCATTTCTTTCACTTGTTGCCGAAACAATGGAATATAATGGTAAAACTGAAGGCTGGACAGACGATGAGCTTGCAGAAGTAAAAGCAAAACTAAATGAACAGGCAGCTCTTGCTGGTGTTACAGATGGTATGGACGCCGGTGAAGCTATGGTACTAATGATAAAAAACAGAGATAAAATGAATCTTTCTGAAACTACAAGAGCCTATTTTGAACTCTGGATAGCAACCATTCCATGCTCCAATATAACCGCCCATGTTAACCCAAATACATCAAGTTCTGAAGTACTTGACATGATCTCAGCGGTCAGTGGACTTAATGTAGTATATACATATCTTACCGGAGACGCCAATCATGATGGTGTGATAAATGTACGTGACTGTGCATTTATAGCAAATTCTCTCGCAAACGGAAACCCAAAAGAACTTCCTGACAGCTCGGATTACAATTCTGATGGACTTATAAATGTACGTGATGCTGCTGCACTTGCTGCTTTTTTAGCTTCAAACATGTAATTATATTGTTGTATGTTTTAAAATATTAGAACAATTACTTATATCATAGTACTATTTTGCTATACATACTGTTACTTTATACCAAATATGCTCTTACATCTTGACAATTACAACAAAAAATGATATAATAATTGTATAATTAATATAAATTGGAGGAATAATTATGAAGATTTCAAAGTTAATTGCTGTTGCAGGTGCAGTTTCAATGCTCGCTACAGCTCTCCCATTCGCTGTTAGTGCCGATGACTCTGATAAAGTAGCTATTGACTATAGAGTTGTTGATAATAAGGCTATTATTACAAATGTTGACACAACAGGTCTCGAAGACATCACAGAAATTGAACTTCCTGGTTCAATCGTTGATGGCGAAAATACATATGAAGTAGTAGGTGTTGATGATTTCGCATTTGCTCTTTGTGAAGACCTCGAAGTTGTTTGTGTTCCTGATTCACTTACACTTGCTAATACAGGTAATGTAGCTTTCTTAACATCAGAATCAGTTATGGATTTCATGGATAATGAACTTTCAGGTTCAGCTTCTGTTGACGATGTTATCAGATATGTTGCAGAACAGGCTAACTATAAGAACGGTGCATACACAGATGATGACTTAGCTGATGTTGCTCTTAAGCTTGAAAAGAAGCTTAACATGGTTGACATTTCTGTTGCAAGCACAGTTGAAGGTAAGATCATGACACTTCTCAAGAATGTAGATAAGATGAACCTTAATGCTGACCTTCAGGATAGCTTCAATGTATGGATTTCAACTATTACATACTCAGATTTTTCTCTTTGCGGTAATGAAGGTACTGAAATGCAGACATACGCTGCAGGCAGAGAATTCCTTGGTATGAAGTATACTGTTCATGTTACAGATTACATCGAAGGCGATGCAAACGGCGACGGCAAGTTCAATGTTCGTGATGCTGCTTATGTTGCTTCATCAGTAGCTAAGGGTGAAGAAATCAGCACTCTTGAAAATCCTGCTGCTGACTACAACGAAGATGGCAAGGTAAACGTTCGTGACGCTGCTGCTATGGCTAGAGCTCTCGCAACTGCTACAAAATAATAATTCAATAATAAATATAAAAGCGTGAGTTTAAAACTCACGCTTTTATTTTATAATAATATAACTACCTTGCTTTTCTGCAAAAAATAGTCTTAAAGCATTTTCTTACGAGTGGCTGTATAAAGAAAAGCTGTGATAAAAGAGCAAATGGGAAATTAAAGCAGACGAGCTTAACCCAGTTTGCAACGAGGGTTACAATGTCAAATCCTGCGTAGTATGGATAGTACATCACTGCTGCAAGTAAGCTCATTGCAGGACACATAAGAGCTGCTGTAGCGCATATAATTGCTGTTTCAAATATAACAGGATTTGTGCTTTTAATGTCAAAAACCTTCATGGCAAGTTTGAATGAGCATGGACTTCCCATAACAAGCTCAAGGGTAAAAGCAAGGGCAAATTCGATTAACACAACCGCCCATATCGGCAGATTTGTACCGAACATGTAAATACCTCCCATAGCATTTACGGCTCCCAAAACGCTCGACTCCCCTGTTACAGCCATAAGCGTATCTCCGTTTACAACATAAATGCTGTAAAAAACGAAGGCATGAACGGTAACAATTACCGTCATAAGTGCAAAGATTGTTCTCTGAAATTGATTCTGTGGCATAATTCTTCTCCTTAAAATTATATTTTGGCATAAAAAATCACACGCTGTCCCCTGTTTCTGATTGCAGAAATAATTCCGTAATCAGATTTACATACCTTATGGGTACAACGTGTGTCATTTATTTCCATCTGAAATTATACCATAAAAATCGAATTTTGTCAAATATTCCGCTTTCTGAGTATGTGTAAAATTTTGATAGACAGTTAAATTTTAATTTACCAGCGTAAAAAGATTTGTACTTTCTTGCTTGTGCAAGAAAGCTACCAAAGAACACACAAGCTTTTTCTTTTCTTCGAAACAGAAAAACCTTGACCAAAAAGAAAAAATTCCATACATGAATTTGTGAGCTAACTCAGACTGTTTCCCATGAAAAGAACAATCATATCCGATACAAAGAAAACTATATCAGATAGCTAACTTGAAACGCAATACTCCCTACAAGTAAAGA
>JAZQZW010000064.1:0-10461 GCA_045634285.1 Oscillospiraceae bacterium | reverse complement strand
AGCTCAGTTTCGGTGCTTTCAAATGCCCTGAGACTTAAAAAGTTTAAATAAAGTACAAATCCCTGATTTTAAAAATCAGGGATTTGTTTTAATTATGAGAGGTTTTGTATCTTGCCAAAATCTTCGTCCGAAATTGCGCCTAAAATATATTCAATCATTCTTGCCAAATCAAGCAAATCAAGCTTTCTATCATTATTGACATCAGAATTTGAATTTGCTGACGGACTATCAAGAGCAAATAAAGACGGATTAACTATAAATTTCGATAGTGATACCATGTCTGCTGCACCAACTTCGCCATCCATGTCACTGTCACCCATAAGGGTAGGTTCTCCGAATATGATTGTTGTGGTTACTTTCGTTGTAATTACAATATCAGTAGTTGTTGCTTGAGTTGTAACTTCTTTACTTGTTGTGGTTGTTGCTTTGGTTGTAACTGCTTTACTTGTTGTGGTTGTTGCTTTGGTTGTAACCACTTTACTTGTTGTGGTTGTAGCTTTAGTTGTAACCGATTTACTTGTTGCAGTTGTTTCCTCTGTTGTTGTGGTAGCTTCAGTTGTTGTAATTTTAGTTTCTGTTGTCGTAACAGTTGTTGTTACAGTTGTTGTAACAACAGGTGCTTTACCAAGCGATTCAAAATCAAAACCGTGTTTTTCCGCATAGGCATGAGCTGTTGAGTCGTCATATCCACATATTACGTCTGTATTAAAAATTGTTTCAATACTATCAAAAATCTCGCAATTCGGATTTTCTATCACAACTTTTTTCAGATTATCGCAACCATAGAATGCGCATTCACCTATATAAGCAACGCCACGTGGCAATACAATATTTTCAAGAGAATTACATCCGGCAAAGCCATATTGCTCTATTCTTTCAAGTGTTTCAGGTAAAGTTACATTCTCAAGGTTAGTACATTCTGAGAAAACAGAGTCGTTTATTGTTTTCACGCCTTCTTTAATCACTACCGACTGAAGGTTCTTACATTCTCTGTATGCGTAAGCCGGCACATCAACCATCTCCGGACTGATTACAAGCTCACTTACACTTCTGTCTGCACAGCAAATCCATTTATTTTCTACACGCTCATCAGTACAATAAATAAAATTGTTTATAACCTTTATTTTTTCATTGCCTTCTGCTACAATAACTTCCTGAATCAGTTCGTTTAATGTGGCAGGAGCAAAGGTGATAGGGTCAAGATACCATACATTCTTTCCGATAATAACCTTTTTTAAATGTTCTGCTTGTCCGAACATATAATAACTATCAACAACTGTCACTTCATCCGGAATTGTACAGATACCGCTTTCATCATCAACATAAGCAATCATAGACTGATACTCAGTTTCGCTTAAATAATCATATGTCTTACGTAGCAGACAATTATCCACCAACGAATAAACAGGATTTCCTTCTTCAACATAGATATTCTCCATCACATGACAGAAAACATCATTATGCATCATGCCTGTATAACCGTCAGGTATAGTTATTTCTGTAACCGATGTTGAGTTAAGCGCAAATTGACCAATATATGCATCACCTTCCGGAATATTTATCTTTGATAAGTTAGTACAGCAATTAAATGCCCAAAATCCAATATATGTAACACTGTCAGGTATTACAACTTCTTCTATAATGCTATTGCGTGCAAAGGCATCATCATTTATTTTTGTTACCTGTTCCGTAACAATAAACTTTTTGTCTGCCTTCATAGGCGGATAATAAACAAGCTCAGATTTATCAATTGAATACAGTACGCCATCTTCTGTAAACATATTTGGATTATCTTCAGCTACTACTACCTCTGCGACTTTTTCACAACAATCTGTCAATCCGCCAAGTCCGGTAACAAATGAGTCGGAAGTCAATTTACCTATTTTTGCTGTCGATGGAATAATTATTTTTTCAAGTGCCTTATATCCACAAACAAATAAGCTTGATATTTCTTCAATACCTTCGCTGAATTCGATGATTTTTGTTGTATCATTCTGATAAAAAGCATACTGCACTATTCTCTTTACAGGAACGCCATTGATTTTAGCCGGTACAATTACATGCTCGTCATTACCTGTATATGAACTGATTGTTAAATAATCAACTGATGGTGCATACCAAAAACCGTTATAGCTTTCGTTCAATGCATTTACCGATTCAACATATGATTCTTCCGGTGTCGGATATTCTTCAAGCCACACATCTGATATATATACTTCATCAAGAGCATATCCGGTCATATCAGAGAAGACTTTCATAAAATTGGTATATTCTTGTTTTCCTGCATCAGATGAAGCATCTGCATGATAATATACTCCGTCCAGCTCGATTATATTCCATCCATGTGCAATACCAGAATTTGCACCGATAACTATTCTGCAATCAATGCCGGACTTAAGCATAAGACGATACAAAGCAGCTGCAAATCCCTGACAAACTGCCTTTTTTTCACAAAGGGCAGCGTAGGCTGTGTGTGCTAACATAGTTTCATCATCAAGACCTGTCCAGTCATATTTTGCATTCTGACATACGTAATTATAAATCGACAGAATTTTCTCATAGTCTGTCTTTCCTTCCAAATCAAGAAAATCTAATATTGTATCAATCTTTTCATCAAGCAACTCTTCCTGTTCCTTGGAAGTATAATAGGTGATTTCATAACTGATAGACATCAGACAACCATTTTCGTTTTCAATACACGATGTCGACATGCCATAACTTTTTATCTGCCACCTGATATAATCGCCTTCATTATCAACGCCTGTATGCTCTAACGCAAGATTATACACTGCCTGTTCATAAAACGCCGGTTCTTGAGGAACTGCATCAAGTTGCTTATCAACAGTAAATTCAGTTTCCCAGTTTTTTAAATGCTCTCTTGTCGCAGCAGCGTGTTGCTTTACAACATCCATTTCCATATACGTTGCAAGTGTCGATTCTTCTGCATAAGCAGCAAATTCATTGACAATAATATTGGCGTTGCAATTCAATATTACCGCTCCAACTACACAGCATGATAAAAGTATGCTGATTATCTTTTTAAATCTTTTCATTTTATACTCCTTTCATTAATTATTTATAATTTAAGGTTTGTGTGCCTATTATACTATAATACTTTTAACATGTAAATATTTCCTTGTTAAGTTTATACAATCATATTAAAAATCAATTATCTTTTTGTATATATAAAACAAAAGCCACTTCAGATTTCTCTGAAGTGACTTTACTATATCAGTTTACCCCTCTCATAGCCGCATCAACTACATTCTTGAAGTACCATGAAAGATTTTTTCTGTCAAGAAGACCGAAAGCACTTTCGCCCTCCTTAACACCGTTATCCCAGATAAAGCATGTAATACCTCTCTGTTTTGCAGCAGAAACATAGTATTCCATGTGTCTTACTCTGTCATCATCATTATTCTTGTTTACAGAACCGAACTCACCGATAATTGCAGGGATTCCCTTATCAATAAATGTTGACTTGATAAGGTCAAAGTTTCTGTCAAGCTCAGCCTTGTCTGAATCTGCAAAGCTTGAGGTACCGTTATCGTTAAGAGCAAAGTTATATGGTGAATAAGCGTGAATTGAAACTACAATATGGTCATCATCAGGAACTTTAATAGCCTTGATTGCTGTTTCGTCCATAGCAGCAGCATGACCTGTTACAATAAGAGTTCTTGTAGCATTATTGCCACCCGACTTTCTTACCGTATCAACAAACTTTGCAATAAGATTGTTGATTACTTCCCTTTCTTCTGCTGTACCTGTACTCCATTCTTCAGGAATACCCATAATTCTTGGCTCATTGATACCCTCAAAAAGAAGATGTTCGTCATAATTTTTGAAACGGGCTGAAATCTGCTCCCAGATTTTGAGATACTTTGCTGTTACAGCTGATTCTTCAGCCTTTGACGGATGAAGCCAGATATAGTCATCATGGTGAACGTTGACAATTGCATACATTCCATTGTCGATAACATAATCAACAACTTCATTTACTCTTGACATCCATGCCTCATCAATCTTATCGCCGTCCATGTGTTCACCCCAGGTTACAGGGATTCTCACTGCATTAAAACCGGCAGCCTTTACAGTATCAATCATCTGCTTTGTGGTTTTAGGATTACCCCATGCAGTTTCACCATCTGAAGCATAGCTCTTGTAATTGTAGCAATCGAATGTATTACCTAAGTTCCAGCCGATTTTCATATCCTTTACAATTTCCATTGAGGATTTACCACCTGCTGAATTTGTATTATTGTCATTTTCCTTTGGATTTTCAGCGTCAGCATCTGCCTGAACTGAAGCAGAAGGTGCCGAAGCACTGCTGTACTTGACTGTTACATTTTTAAGGTTTATGCTGTCATTCTGACTCCACCAGTAGCCAAGCATTACTTCACCGTCAGCGTTGATATAATCCTTGATTTCATCAGGAACAAGCCAGTAAAGAGTAGCATTGTTTGAATTTGTCATGACAGCAATATTTCCTGTCTGATACCAGCCCTTGTCTGTCTTGTCAGGGCATGAATCATCTACAGAAATACCAAATGCACCTGCATACTTCTGCATTTCAGTGCCACCCTCAACATTGAATTCAAAATACTGAGGAACACCGTCAGCAGGAATCATATCTGCAAGAGGAAGCTTTAATGTCTTGTCAGACTCACTTCCGTATGAAAGTGACTTATTTACCTCAATTGTCTTTGTACCGTCCACAGGAATGTCTACTGAGGCTGAGTAATTGCAGATAATGCTTGAAAGACGAAGCTTCTGGAGTCCGCCCCACCAGTAGCCTATTTCAATACTGCCTGTTTCTGTTGTATTTACATAGTCCCTGATTTCAGACGGAACGTCCCACTTAACCTCAAGATAAGCACTGTTTACGTCCATTTCAAAGTTATCCGACTGATACCAGCAATCATCTGTCGCTGACGGACATGACTCATCAACGGAAATACCACATGCCCCCTTGTAGCTGCTGATATTTGAAACCCCGTCCTCTGCATAGAAAACAAATACAAATGAGTCAACCTTGTCACCCGGACGTACAAATTCACTCATATTTGCTTTGTATGTCTTGTTGTTGTCATAGTCTAAAATTTCATTGATTTCGCTTTTTTCACTTCCCATTGAAAAGCTTACATTTTCAATCGGACTGATATGCTCAGTTGTAGTAGTTGTTGTCACCTCTGTTACCGCCTTTGTGGTTACAGTTGTAACAGCAGTTGTTTCTGCAACTGATGATTCTGCTGTTTCCTTTTTGCCGTTATCCTTTGTAAGCGACCATACAAGTACGCCGCCAAGTGCCAGAATTACAACAGCCATAATAATTACAACAATTTTCAGCGAATTGCCTTTCTTTTTGTTTTCGTCCATACTATTCTCCTTTTTTATGTCCTATTTTTTCACCCATTTTTACAACAGTTTCAAATCCCTCTGCTGTATTGGTGATTATATCTTTGTCAAAATCAACAGTATCCTTTTCAAAAATAAGTACAACCGTTGAACCGCCAAATTCAAACATACCCTTTTCTTCACCACGCTTAAAGGCATACCCCTTGTCACGATGATGATTTTTTATTTTACCGACAAGCATAGCTCCTACTTCGGCATGAATAATCTTTCCGAAGTTTTCGGTATGAAGCATGGTAAATTCCCTTGTATTTTCCCTGTAAATATCAGTTTTTTCAAGAGCAATCGGATTTACCGTATGATAAAAGCCGTCTATATGGAAATTCTTTGACTTGCGTCCGTTATCTATGTACATATATCTGTGATAATCTGAAACCTCAAGTCTGAAAATACAGAAATAGCCCCCATTATACTGCTCTGCAAGTTTTCTGCTTCTCAAAAATTTATCAACATGATATGAAACACCCTTGATATCAAAAATACTGTCCTCATCAATTTTATAAACAGTCAGCTTTGAATCGCATGGGCTGACAAGGCTTTCAGGCGTCATGTCAATCGGTCTTGCCTCTGCCTTTATTTTTCTTGTAAAGAATTCATTGTATGAACCGTAAATGGCGGGCTCATATTCTGTAAGGTCAATATCTGCCTTCTTTATAAAAGTCGGAATAAGATTTGTTGACAAAGCACTATTACAGAATACACCTGCCGCTTTTGAAACGGCAGGTGATGTAAGTCCTTTTAACGCAATACTTCCTCCAACGGTTTTATAAAGAATATCAAGCAGACTTTTCTGACTACCATCACTGAGAATAACATTACCCTCTCTGTCTTTAACCTGGTATTCCAAAACCATTCTCCTTTTTTATCTGAATTTATATCTGTAAAGCAGCCACAGGAACTCCAATGCACCAATACCCACAAAAATCAGCATAGTCTTCATCTGAGGTTTCTTTACTTTAAAACGTGTAATAAATGCAATACCCACAATCAGCATTACAATAGCGTAAACATCGGAAAATACTTCATTCCCGATATTTTTTCTGAATCCGTAAACAAGCGGCATGATAAGAGCTACACTTGTAACAGGAAGTCCCTCATAGGTTTTACGGACATCTTTTGTGGTTTTCTGTCTTTCTTCTTCCATTACATTAAAGTAAGCGAGACGGATAACTGCTGCAAGTGTAAAGAAAATAAGAATAAAATAATGGTATATTTCCCTCATTCCCACTGCCCAGCCGATAGCTCCTGGCAAAAAACCAAAGCATATAAGGTCGCAGAGCGAGTCAATCTGAATACCGAATTTCTTTTCAGCTTCAGTACGGTTTTTCTTTGTTCTTGCGACCTTGCCGTCAAACATATCACAAAGACCTGCAACAAGAAGTGCGATAACAGATACTATTATATGCTTACCTTCCATTGAAAAATAAATACCTGTTACAGCAGACGCAAGACCTATATATGTTAATATTACTGTATAATTGTAAAATCCTATCATCAATAAAACCCCTTAAACATCTCTCTTAATCTTAAAATAATATTATATCACATTTTAGCGTAGTTTTCAAGTAAAATCAAAAAATACTACAAATCTGACAAAAAATCATTCAATTCAAAGATAGGTATATCAACATAAGCTCACTTATGATACTTACCACCGTTATTTATCTGAAAAGCTCTGTAAACCTGTTCAAGCAGCATAACTCTTGCAAGCTGGTGAGGGAATGTCATTTCAGACATGGAAAGCTTAAAATCTGCCTTTTGCTTAACTCTGTCCGAAAGCCCGAAAGAACTTCCTATAATAAACGAAACCGTACTCTGCCCATGCACAGGAATATCTGCCATTTTATTTGCAAGTTTAATACTGGAAAGCTGTTTTCCCTCTATACACATAGGAATAATATAGCCTGCCGCATGTTTTAAAATATTTTCAGCTTCATTGTTCAGTGCGTTTTCAATTTCCTTGTCAGAGGGATTATCTGAAAGCCTTGATTCGTCAAGTTCAATAACTGTAACATTACCAAATCTTTTCAGACGCTTCAGATATTCATCACAGGCATCTCTCAGATATTTTTCTTTAAGCTTTCCCACAGTAATAATCTTTACGTTCAGCATTAAAATACCACCATTTTTCCGTTTGTCGCAACAGGTGCAACCTCAAGTATGTAATCTCTGTCCCTTACAAATTCCGAAAGTCCTTCAACATTTGTTTTTTCTGCTATGTAAGGGGTATTGTTTTCCTGACTCAGATGTCCAAGAACTATTCTGGTTGTACCATTTCTTATAAGCTCTGCTGCCTGTTTTGCACAGTCGTTGTTTGAAAGGTGACCATGTTCAGATTTTATGCGTTCTTTAAGACGAGGCGGATAGGGCCCGTTTTTGAGCATTTTTTCGTCATAATTTGATTCCAAAAGCACAAGATCACAGCCAATAATATTCTCTCTTACCGTATCTGTTACATATCCAAGGTCTGTACAAATAGCACACACTCGGCCATCAGGTGTTTTTATCCTGTAGCCACAACTTCTGACTGTATCGTGTGGTGTATCAAAACAGCTTACTTCTATATCTGCCGAAACTGCCGCACCGTCAAGCTCATATACAGGAGAGTTCGGAGAAATACAGCCTTTTTCAAGAAGTTCTTCCAAAGTTTCTCTCTGCCCGAAAACAGGTATGCCTGTCTTTCCTGTCAGCACTTTTAGTCCAGCTATATGATCTGTATGACTATGTGTAATAAACACACCTTTCACAGAAGATACAGCAAGTCCGCTTAGTACAAGAGCTTCAGAAAGACGCTTGAAGGAAGCGCCTGCATCAATCAGTATTCCACCCTTGATATCTCCTATAAATGTAGCATTCGCCTTGCTCGAACTAAACAACGGATAGATCCTTGCCATTATATACACACCTCTTTTCAAATAAAAAACGCCTTTGAAACAAAGGCGTTCTCATCTTATTTTATACAGCTTTTTTTACCGAACCGCCCGGAAAATGCTTTTTAACAATATCTGCACCAAGTCCCTGAAGCTTCTTTTCAAGATTGTCATATCCACGTTCGATATGATGAATATCCTCAACCTCTGTAACTCCTGAAGCTGCAAGTCCTGCAATAATAAGTGCTGCACCTGCTCTTAAATCGCATGCCTTTACAGGAGCGCCCTGTAAACAGCCTGTACCTTCAACAACGGCAACCTTGCCATCAACTGAAATATCTGCACCCATTCTTCTGAGTTCATCAACATAACGGAAACGCTGTTCCCATACGCCTTCGGTAATAATGCTTGTACCCTCGGCAAGAGTCAGAAGTGTAGCCATCTGTGGCTGCATATCAGTCGGGAATCCCGGATGTGGCATTGTTTTGATGTTAGTCTTGACAAGTGGTCCGTCAACCCATACTCTTACGCTGTCATCAAACTCCTCTACATTTACACCGATTTTTTCAAGCTTATTTGTAATTGATTCAAGGTGCTTCGGAATAACATTCTTAATAAGAACGTCACCACCTGTTGCAGCAGCAGCAACCATAAATGTTCCTGCTTCAATCTGGTCAGGAATTACCGAATAAGTAGTACCTCTGAGGTATTTTACACCTCTTACCTTGATAACATCAGTACCTGCACCCATAATATCTGCACCCATAGAGTTCAGGAAGTTTGCAAGGTCAACAATATGAGGTTCCTTTGCAGCATTTTCAATAATACTAAGTCCTTCAGCCTTTACAGCAGCAAGCATAGCATTCATTGTTGCACCAACAGATACAACATCGAGGTAAATCTGATTGCCTCTGAGCTTTTCAGCAGAAACATCAATCATACCATGGTCAAGATTGCATCTTGCACCAAGTGCAGTAAACGCCTTTAGATGCTGGTCAATAGGTCTGTCGCCAAGTGGACATCCGCCAGGCATCGAAACTCTTGCTCTATTAAATTTACCGAGAAGCGCACCTAAAAAATAATATGACGCTCTCATCTGTCTTGCGCTTTCGTAAGGAACACAGAAATTGTTCACTCTGCTTGCGTCAATTCTGAATGTATCCTTACTTAATGTCTGAACACTTGCACCCATTTCGTGCAGTATTCTGAGACTTATTGAAACGTCGCTGATGTCAGGTACGTTTTCAAGTATACAGGGTTCGTCTGATAACAGCACAGCAGGAATAATACCAACCGCAGCGTTTTTTGCACCGCTGATTGTAACTTCACCATTAAGGCTGCGACCGCCCTTTACAACAAATTTTTCCAAAATATTCTCTCCCAGGCAAGATATTATGTAAAGCAGATGCTTTTAATATCTTTTTTCTTTTTCTTCACTCATTTTAGTATTTACCTGTTTTAAAGGATTATCCTTCAAAGGTAATTTTATCTTTATATATTTATTCGTAATCACTCATATAGAATTTAACGTCTTCGCCATCGTATTCCTCAACTGTAACCTTTTCGATAATGAGGTCTTCAATTGGCTTATCACTTGCGTCAGTTTCAACTGTCTGAGCTTCCATAACAATATCAAGACCGTCATAAACCTGACCGAATACTGTGTAACCGCCATCAAGGAATGGTGTACCGCCATTTTCCTTGTAAAGCTCGATAACATCTTCTGAGAATGTATAACCGTTTGCAGCGTAAAGTTCAAGTGTTTCATCTGTGATATCTTCACCTGTTACAATATAGAACTGGCTGCCGTTTGTTGAAGTTGCACCGCTGTTTGCATAAGCAACTGCACCACGAAGGTGAATAGCCTTTTCTGAAGTACCGCCTTCAAACTTATCGCCCCAGATTGATTCACCGCCTGTACCTGTACCAAGCGGGTCACCGCCCTGAATCATAAATTTGTTGATTACTCTGTGGAATGTAAGACCATCATAATAACCCTGTTCAGCAAGACCTACGAAGTTTTCAACACCCTTTGGAGCTTCATCTTCAAAAAGCTTGATTTTAACATCGCCTCTGTCCTTGATAGTCATTACAATAACTTCTTCGCCCTTTTCAGGAGCTATATAGTTTACAACAGTACTTTCTTCTTCACCGCAGGCTGTTGCAGAAACAGCACATA
>JAZQZW010000063.1:0-5981 GCA_045634285.1 Oscillospiraceae bacterium | reverse complement strand
AAAATACTGAAAAATAAAATAAACGGAGCTTTTAAAGCTCCGTTTTATTATTTATACATAAGTGCTGATAAAATTGAAAAATAATGAAATATACTTCCTGCAACCGTAAACAAATGCCATATTGAATGAAAATATCTTATTTTTTTGATTACATAAAAAACAATTCCCACAGTATAGAAAATTCCGCCCACAAGCAACATTATAAGTGAGTATGACGGCAGATTTGCAATCATAGGCTTAATCGCAAATACAATAACCCATCCCATCAGTACATAACATACGAGAGAAATCTTCTTAAATTTTTCAAGGTCAATTGAGTTTAAAATTATTCCGATTATTGCAGCACCCCATACAACACCAAACAAAATCCAGCCTACTTTTCCTCTGAGGGTTACAAGTGTATACGGCGTATACGTGCCTGCAATCAGAAAAAATATGGTATTATGGTCCATTATTCTGAAGAATTTTTTTGCTTTAAGATGTGTAATAGCATGATAGAGTGTTGACATTGTATAAAGAATAATAAGCGAAGCACCGTAAATACAGGATGAAACCACCGCCCAGGCATCTGAATATATTGCCGACAACACAATCAGAACAACTGTTCCTGCAATCGCAAGCAGACTTCCCGTTCCGTGAGATATGGCATTAAAAATTTCCTCACCAAGTGTATAACGTTTTTTCAAATTTTCCGTCATTTAAAATTCCTCCTTCAATATTATATAGTATCTGTTTTTTTCTCAATAATAACAGTACATGATAAACATTCAGGCAAAATCATACAAGCCTCATAAGCTTGCAGTTTTCTATACCTGCTTTCCAGAAATTTTCAACAGGAATATTTTTAATCTGACATACAATGCTTGAATTCATCGCACCATGTCCCACTATTAAAATATCCTTACCCTGGTCAAGCAGCGGATTTATAACTTCCTTGAGAAATTCACCCGTTCTTGAATACAGTTGTTCAAGACTTTCTCCATCTTCAACAGGAACTTTATAATTTTCAGGATTTTTAAACAAAACATTTATCGGGCATTCGGGATTGTCAAAGCTGTTTTCAACTCCCTCGTAAATCCCGAAACACATTTCAACAAGTCTGTCATCGGTTATAATCGGAATATTTCTCCCACGCAGAACAATTTCAGCGGTTGTTCTTGCACGTTTAAGAGGTGAACAATAGCAGATATCAAAATTCACATCTGCATATTCCTCAGCCGCCTTTTTTGCCATAGATATCCCCTCATCGTTAAGAGGAATGTCTGTTCTCCCCTGCAGCTTGTGCTTTTCGTTCCAATCAGTCCTGCCATGTCTCATAACATACAGCATTTTATCATTTCCTTTAATTACGATTTCAGGCTAAAGCCCAAAAAGCATTCCCGTTTTCAGTCGGAAATGCTTTTTTTAAATTATTTTGTTTCAAGTGTACCATGTGACAATGATTTAAGGTAAGCGTTGATAAAGCCATCAAGGTCACCGTCCATAACTGCTCCGATGTTACCTGTTTCAAAGCTTGTTCTGTGATCCTTAACCATAGTGTAAGGCATAAATACGTATGAACGAATCTGAGCACCCCATGCAATTTCCTTCTGAACGCCTTTGATATCGGAAATTTTTTCGAGATGTTCTCTTTCCTTGATTTCGATAAGCTTAGCCTTGAGCATTTTCATAGCGAAGTCTTTGTTCTGGAACTGACTTCTCTGTGTCTGACAGGCTACAACGATACCGGTAGGAATATGAGTAAGACGAACAGCAGATGAAGTCTTGTTGATATGCTGACCACCCGCACCGCTGGCTCTGAAAACGTCCATCTTGATTTCGTCAGGACGGATATCAACTTCTATTGTATCATCAATTTCAGGCATAACTTCAATAGCGGCAAAAGATGTATGACGTCTGCCTGATGAGTCAAACGGTGAAACTCTTACAAGTCTGTGAACGCCCGACTCAGACTTCAGATAGCCATAAGCATTGTCACCCTCCACAAGTATTGAAGCACTTTTAAGACCAGCTTCATCACCGTCAAGATAGTCAAGCAGAGTAACCTTGAAGTCGTGTGTTTCTGCCCAGCGGTTGTACATTCTGTAAAGCATTTCAGCCCAGTCCTGAGCCTCAGTACCGCCTGCACCTGCGTGGAAAGTGATAATAGCATTGTTGTTGTCATACTCCCCTGTAAGAAGTGTTGCAAGCTTCTGATTTTCAAGCTTTTTCTTGAATTCCTCAAGACCCTCGGCAATCATTTCAGCTTCGTCTTCACTTCCCTCCTCGATTGAGAGTTCAACAAGTGTGATAAGGTCATCAAGCTCTGTTGAAAGTGATTCAAGAGCCTCAATTTTATTTTCAATAGCCTTTGTTTTCTGCAGAACCTTCTGAGAATTTTCAAGGTCGTCCCAGAATCCAGGCTCAGCGGCTTTGTTTCTGAGTTCCTCAAGTTCAATTTTTGAGTTTTCGATGTTGAGAACATCTGAGAGTTCTTTTATTTCAGGAACATATGAAGCAAGCTCGCTTTTTAATTCATCTAAAAGTACCATGTAATCTCCTTAAACAATCAATAAAATTTTCCATAATATTTATTATACTACAAAATCAATGATACTGCAAACATTTTTTGAAATTTTTTATAAATGTAACTTATATTTTCAGAAATTTTCATTTTTTGAAAATTTTTCGCAAAAAAGGGTTGACAATTTTCTTTATACGTGGTATAATAATAAAGCTTTAGGAAATGCGCCAGTAGCTCAGCTGGATAGAGTGACTGGCTACGAACCAGTAGGTCGGGGGTTCGAGTCCCTCCTGGCGCACCAAAGCAAACGGGTTTACTTCGGTAAACCCGTTTTTTTATTTCCAGTTGAAATCAAACAACAAGCCCTGAACTTTACCTTACTCAACATCAGAGGAACAGCACCGCTTCGGCGGTGCTGGTTTTTTGTAATATTATGTCTGTTACTACTATTGTAATTTCTTATTCTTAGTATTAACAATCATACATTTTTTGGGAAATCATTTAAAAAAACATAACAATTTTACAAAAAATAATACAATTGTGCAATACAAATATTTTTAATGAGCGTATAATTAAATTACATAAAAATATATATGGAGGGAATATTTAGCATGAATATCAAAACTAAACTGAAAGGAATCGTATCAACGCTTACAGCTGCGGCAGTTATGTTTTCTGCGGCATCCTTAATGCCTGTGTATGACGCATCTGCTGCAAGTGACTGTATTGTTGATACCACAAAAACATATCAGACAATCGACGGCTTCGGAGGTATCAACCACCCTGAATGGGTTGGCGACCTTACAGACGCACAGGTGCAGAAAGCCTTCGGCAACGGAAAAGACGAACTGGGTCTCAGCATTCTTCGTGTTTACGTCAATGACGACAGCAGCCAGTGGTCAAAATCAGTAAACGTTGCAAAGAAAGCACAGAAACTCGGTGCAACTGTTTTTGCAACACCTTGGAATCCACCTGCAAGCATACGTATCAACGGTGACGGTACTCTCACAGGCGGTAAGTATCAGCTTAACGATTCAAAGTTTGCCGAATACGCAAAGCACCTCAACAATTACGTAAAATACGTAGAAGGACAGGGCGTAAATCTTTACTCAATTTCTATTCAGAACGAACCTGACTACGCACACGAGTGGACATACTGGTCTACTGACGAGCTGACAAAATTTGCCGCACAGTACGGTAACGACGTTATTGCCGGCACAAAGGCAAAGCTTATGTCACCAGAAAGCTTCCAGTACAAAAAGGATATCTACAATTCTATTCTCAACAATAAGACAGCCTTTGATAACATCGGCGTATTCGGTACGCATTTTTACGGCACACCACGTTCATGGATGGACTTCCCTGCACTTGAAAACTGTGGTAAGCCAATCTGGATGACAGAAGTTTACGTTCCAAACAGCGACGCAAATTCTGCTGACCGCTGGCCTGAGGCACTTCAGGTTTCAGAAAATATCCACAATGGTCTTGTTGTGGGTAACATGAGTGCTTACGTATGGTGGTATATCCGCAGAGGCTACAGCCCTATGAAGGAAGACGGAAACATCAGTAAGCGTGGCTACTGCATGGCTCAGTATTCAAAGTTTGTACGTCCTGGTGATGTAAGAATCAATGTTACTGAACAGCCTGCTGAAAACGTTTATGTTTCAGCATATAAAAACGACAACAATCAGGTTACAATCGTTGCTGTAAACAAAGGCAGCGAAGGCTACTCACAGAAATTTTCAATCGGAAGCGGCGAAGGTATCAGCGATGTCGACAGATACAGAACATCTACTTCAGAAAACCTTGCTCTTACAGAAAATCTTGAAATCACAGATAATGGCTTCTGGGCACAGCTTCCTGCAGAGAGCGTTTCAACTTTTGTTGTTACTCTTGACGGTTCCAACGGACAGACACCTACTGTTGAACCAAATGAATATGGCTGGTATTTCCAGGACACATTTGAAGGCGACATGTCTGACTGGGTTGCAAGAGGCGAAACAAAAATCGGTTTAAGCGGCAGAACAGCTTATGTTGACGCTGAATCACTCGGTGTTTACGAAAGAACATCTGCATGGCATGGTGCAGGCAAGCCTCTCAGCGAAAAGGTATTCAAACCAGGTACAGAATACAGCTTCAGCGTAAACGTTTCATACGTTGAAGGTGATGATACAGACAATTTTGCACTCAAGCTCCAGTATGTAGATGCCGACGGCAAGACACAGTACAAAACAATCGCACAAGGTGTAGGTGTAAAGGGTAAATGGCTGCAGCTTGCAAACAAAAATTATAAAATTCCTGAAGATGCATCGGATATGCTTCTTTATGTAGAAACTGCCGAATCAACAAACAACTTCTATATTGACGAAGCTATTGGTGCTGTTGCCGGAGTTTCTATCGTAGGTGCGGGTGAACCTGAAATTCCTACAGAGCCTGTTGTAACTACTGTAACAACAACAACCAAGGCTACAACAACTACTACTACAACTGTAAAAACTACAACTGCTACCACAACAACACATTCAACTGTCAGCAAGGACTATAAATTAGGCGATGTAAATTCAGATGGTATATTCAATGTATTTGACCTTATCATTGCCAAAAGAGGTTTGTTGAACGGATTTAACGACAGTATACGAAAAGCCGCTGCTGACATTGACCAGAATGGTACAGTAACAGTTTCTGACATTGTATATATTCAGAAATATCTTTTAGGTATGGTTGACAGTTTCCCAGCCCGTGATATTCAAGTACAGACAACACCTGTTGCAACAACTGCAGCAACAACAACTGTACAATTGGCTGCTGACCCTACAGCATACATGAACAATGTAAAAATCGGCATGAGTGAATACGCTGCTTCAGGCATTACAGATGAAAAAGCTGGCGTTGAATACGGAACACTCACAAAATATCAGTATTATTCAACAACAAGAGAAAGACAGACAAATGTAAATATACTTCTTCCTCCTGGATATTCCAAAGATGAAAAATACCCTGTTTTATATGCTATGCACGGATTCTGGGAAAATGAAGACGCACTTGCAAAAATGGGCAGCGTAAGAACAATGCTGGGAAATCTGATTGCTGAGGGCAAGGCTAAGAAAATGATTGTTGTTTTCCCTTACATCTACACAAGCAAAACTCAGGAAAGCTGTTCAGGACTTGACCTTGCAAACTCACTCAACTATGACAACTTTATCAATGACCTTAAAACAGACCTTATGCCATACATTGAAAGCAATTTCTCTGTTAAAACCGGTCGTAACAATACAGCCATTACAGGATTTTCAATGGGCGGACGTGAATCATTATTTATCGGTATGACACTTTCTGATAAATTCGGATTTGTAGGCGCTGCATGTCCTGCACCGGGACTTACACCTGGAGCAGATTTAAGTCTTCACCCGGGTCAGCTTCAGGAAAATGAGCTTAAACCATTCGGTCAGACACCATACCTCACAATGATTACAGCAGG
>JAZQZW010000062.1:0-24643 GCA_045634285.1 Oscillospiraceae bacterium | reverse complement strand
TGTAAAAAGTGCTTTATCTGCCGTAAAATCAACCTTTCTTCTTGACGGCTTGTCAAGTAAAGTGATTACACGCAGTGATACAGGATTTCTGTTTTTCAGAACATTTACAACTTCCTTTAATGTTCGTCCTGTATCAATAATATCCTCAACAATAATTACATGATACTTGCTTATATCCTGATCAAGATCCATTGCAATATTTACATTTCCGGTTGAAACTGTTCCGTTATAATAGCTCTTTGCCACCATAAATCCTATTTCACACGGCACTGCTACAGTACGGCATAGGTCTGCCATAAATACAAAGGCTCCCTTTAAAATACTCACAAGCAGTATAGGTCTGCCATCATATAAATTGTTGATTTTCTCTGCCGCTCTGGCTATTGCTTCCTTAATTTCTTCCTCTGTTATCAGTATACGTTTGATCTTCTTCTGATAATCAGACATTGTATTCATCTGCATTAATGCCAACTCCTGTTGTTATTTGTTTAATTATAACATATTATATGTAATTTTGCAATATGAAAATGTAATAAGTATACGGCAACCGCATGAAAAAATCTAATGCAACACCGCATAATTCCCATATTCAGATATGCTGATATGAAAAATCCCTCTGCCCAAAAGCAAAGGGAGTGAATTATATTCGATTATCAGCCGCAAGGCACACTGAATCAGACTGCCAGAGATTTTCTGTCAGCCAAATACAGATTTGCCAAAGCGAACATTATATAATTTTTGGCAGTCTGTTTTCGCAGACCACGGTATCGGGTTTTCCGATATCGAAAAATGTTCTTCACCACTGCAAAGACGTGTTCAACTTTACAGCGGACAGATGATTTTTGACGTTCTCTTTTCTTAGCAGCATATTGACCGCTTTTAGATAATTTTTTTATGGATGACGGACGACGATTAATGATATATTTGATGTTCTTTCCAGATTTGTTTTTCTTGATGGCATCAGGGCGTTTCTGCGCTCCAATATAGCCGCTGTCACCATATGCACGTTCTTCTTCACCGTGCAGTAATTCGTTCATTACTGTGACATCATGTTCATTTGCAGCAGTTGTTTTAACAGTATGAATAAGACCATTTTCATCATCAACGCCAATGTGTGCCTTGTATCCAAAATGCCATGTATTACCCTTTTTCGCAGAATGAGCCTCGGGATCACGTTTCTTTTCACGGTTCTTCGTAGAGGACGGAGCTTCAATGAAAGTAGAATCTACAATTGTTCCTTTTTTCAGAATCAAACCACTTTCCATCAGAATTCTTATAACCATTGCAAATATCTTTTCCTGTAAATTATTCTTTGTAAGCAGATTCCGGAAACGTCCGATGGTGTCACCGTCAGGTACTTCATCAGGTGAATTAATACCGCAGTAATTCGAAAATGCACGTCTATCAATTATCTCATTCATTACTGCCATATCAGAAAGGGTATACACATTTTGAAGTATGAAAAATCTCAGCATCAGTTCCAACGGATATGGTTTGTTGCCACGCTCTCCTTTGTAATAGTACGGCTTGATTAATTTTATAAATTCTGTCCATGGAATAATGCGTTCAAGTTTTTCAAGAAATTCCTTTTTATTGGTTCTGGCTGCACTAAGTTCATCGTTCATTTCTGCCAGCGTCATCTGTCTGTTCATACTACTATCTATATCATACTTTTCACCTTTTGGCAATTGTGCGGTGTTGCCTATAGTCTACTTTCTAACAATTTTTTGTACTACTGGGTACAGCAAATCAGAAATACTTTTTTATCTCATATGATTAATGTACTAACATCCCTATTTCTAAAAAGTGCCTGCTACGTGCTTGCTACCTGCCTGCTACCGCCGTTAAAAAGGAGTATTTCAGAGAAAAAGAAAAATCCCGAAACGACGTAGTTTCGGGATTTGAATAGATATATGACTTGTAAGAAATTATCTCTTTGAAAACTGAGGTGCACGACGAGCAGCCTTAAGACCGTATTTCTTTCTTTCCTTCATACGTGGGTCACGAGTGAGGAAACCAGCCTTCTTAAGTTCTGGACGGAGTTCCTGGTTGAAAACGAGGAGAGCTCTTGAGATACCGTGTCTGATAGCACCAGCCTGACCTGTAACGCCACCGCCTGCAACTGTGCAAACGATATCGAACTTTTCAGTTGTTTCTGTGAGTTCAAGAGGCTGACGAACGATGAGCTTGAGAGTTTCAAGACCGAAGTATTCATCAATATTTCTGCCGTTGATTGTAACATTACCTGTACCTGGGTACATTCTTACTCTTGCTACAGAATGCTTTCTTCTACCTGTTCCGTAGTAGTATTTATTCTTTGATTCGTACATTTATAGTCGCCTCCTTATTATAATGTGTAAGCTTCAGGCTTCTGAGCCTCATGCTTATGAGCTGCATCTCTGTAAGTTCTGAGACGCTTTAACTGATCTCTGCCCTGTGCTGTATTTGGAAGCATACCGTTTACAGCAATCATCATAGCCTTTTCCGGCTTTGTAGCCATAAGTTCCTTGTAGCTAACAGACTTAAGACCACCGATCCAGCCTGTGTGCCAGTAGAAGTTCTTCTGTTCGATCTTCTTACCTGTTAAAACAGCCTGTTCACAGTTGATGATGATTACGTGGTCACCACAGTCTACGTGTGGGATAAATGTTGGCTTGTGCTTACCTCTGAGAATGTGAGCTGCCTGAGCTGCAACACGTCCGAGTGGCTTGCCTGCTGCATCTAAAACATACCATTTACGGCTGATTTCAGCTGGCTTTGGCATATAAGTTGACATAGTAAATTCCTCCGTTGAAAATATTTTCAGTCAAGGTTTATCGGACTGGGTTATTCCGATTTTTCTCACAGACATTCGCAAGATATGCCTGCTTCCTGACATCACGATAAATATTATATCAGATGAAAAGCCTGATGTCAATACTAAATTTGCCGAATTTTTAATTTATATCCCTCTCACGCTTGTTTTCTCTCCTTTTTTCTCCGTTTCTCTCGTTTTCTTGAAAATCATTTCATTTTTCTTAAACGTATAAGTAATCTGTTGTTACTATAGTATAAAAATGAATACAGCACATTGTTTATTGTTACAAACCGACTAAAAATAACTTGACAATTTTATAATATATATGTTATTTTATTACTATAAAAATATATATTGGAGGAATGTGCGATGAAATTTAAAAAGGCTATAAGCGCCATTGTTTCTGCCGCTGTAATGCTTACAGCTTCGGTAATATCAGTTACAACTGTAAATTCTGCGGACAACGGTGTAATGCGTGACATAACAACAATGGAACTTGTTCGTGATATGGGTGTCGGTATCAACCTGGGTAATACTATGGAATCTTGCGGTGACTGGATTGCTCAGTGGGGTTCAGGCGGCTTTTCACCTGATGAAGTAGGTTCCTACGAAACAGCATGGGGAAGCCCGATTATCACAGAAAACATGATTAAGGGTTATGCAAGCGAGGGCTTCGGTGTTGTAAGAATCCCTGTTGCATGGTCAAACCTCATGGGTGACAACTATCAGATTAACGCTGATTATTTTACAAGAGTAAAACAGCTTGTTGACTGGGTTATTGATAATGATATGTACGCTATCATCAATATCCATTACGACAGCGGCTGGCTTCATAAGCTCCCTACCGACCCTGAGGGCTGTAAAAACCGTTTCAGGGTAATGTGGGAACAGATTGCCGACTACTTCAAGAATTACAGCGACTACCTTATGTTTGAATCACAGAATGAAGAACTTGGCTGGGGTGATATCTGGAACCAGTGGTCAGGTACAGCTGAACAGAAGGCTCAGTCTTATGCTTATGTAAATGAAGTAAACCAGATTTTCGTTGATGTAGTAAGAAATTCAGGTGGCAACAATGACAAGCGTCACCTCCTTATTTCAGGCTACACAACAGATATTACACTTACATGTGACCCATTATTTGAAATGCCTGACGACCCTGCAAACAGATCTGCTGTTTCAGTTCACTATTATACTCCTGCAGGCTTTGCAATTCTTGAAGAAGATGCTGACTGGGCAGAATGCCGTGAAACATGGGGTACTGAAGCTGACTTTGCAGAGCTTGAAGCAAACATGGACCTTATGAAGACAACATATATTGACAAGGGTATTCCTGTTATAATCGGTGAATACGGCTGCCCTAAGGACCTGAAAGAAGGCAACGTGGTAGTCGGACAGAAAGATCCTGACTCAGTACGTCTGTTCCTTAGCTCTGTTTGTCAAGAAGCTTACGAAAGAAAGATGTGTCCTGTACTCTGGGATATAACAGACCTTCACTATGACAGAACAAACTGCCGACTTTTTGACCAGGAACTCCGAGAAATTTTCAATGAAATCTCAGGCTTCCAGTATGACCCTGAAGCAACACAGCCTACTGTACCGACAGAACCTCCTACTGAAGAAAGAGAATATACAGAAGTTGCTGTCAACTACACAACACAGAGCTACGGCTGGGAATTTGACCCTAAGGACGCAGACGCTGTTAAATTTACATTTACAGCAGCAGAAGCAAATGCAGGTATAAGCGGTCTTATCGGCTGGTGGATTAACGCATGGGATAGTGTTGAGTGGTCAGGCTCTTGTGGCTCTGACGGAAAGTATTCAGCTATTGTTGACCTTCCTGAAGATGTAAACCTCAACGGTATTACAGTTCAGCTTCAGTGCAACTACTGTGCTTTATGGGATAACGCAACAGAGAGCAGTATTCCTGTTGACTTTACTCTTGATGAATTAAAGCTTGTTTATTATAATGAAGCAACAACAGACCCTACAGAACCTGTTACAACAACCACTACAACTACTACTGTTACAACAAAAGCTACCACAACTACAACAAAGGCAAGTACCACTACAACAGCTGCCACAACAAAAGCTACTACAACCACAACAAAGGCAAGTACTACTACAACAGCTGCTACAACAAAAGCTACTACAACTACAACTTCAGAAATTCCTGTTGTACCTGCTGTAAAGGGCGATGTAAACCTTGATGGTGAAGTTGGTCTTTCAGACGTTATAATCCTCAACAAGGTATTGCTTGGCTCAGAAACATTTGACGTCAAAATGTTTGATAACGCTGACATGAACAGCGACAGCAAGCTTAATGTATTTGACGTTGTTCTCTTAAAGAGACATCTTACAGGCGAATTTAAATAAAGCTCCTTAATATTTTGTATACATTTCCCGATTGAATGTCGAAAAACGTTCAATCGGGTTTTATTTTGTCTGCAAAGCGTCAAGTGCTTTAAGATGCTTGTATTTTATTGTTCTGATGCTGTAGTACATTTCTTCGGAAATCACTTCCCATGTCTTCCCTTCTATGTAGTGTGCTGTAAGTAATGCCTGATACTCATAATCATCAATTTTTTCAATTGCCGATTCAACTTCCATACGGATTTTATTGTAATTTTCAAGAGCTTCCATATATTTTTCAGCTGACCTTTGTGCAATTGCAGACGCAATCCAACAACATTCATTATTCATATCGGGAGTGCAGCTTTCGGGAATTTTTTCAATAAAGCTTTCACATTCCTGCCTGTCCTTGTCTTTTAAGGAAGCAAGGGATTTTACCTTAAGCCTTGAAAAATAAACCCTGCCAAGCCATTGGGATTTTATAATCTGTTCTTCTGTCATATCTGCACCTCCGCTTTGTCATTTACTGTTCGTCCTCATATTCATCTTCAAAAATGTAGTCGTATTCGTCCATATAATAATCACGCATTTCATCAGGGTCCGGCTCAGGTACTCCGACAGGACAGCCATCACAATCCCCGAAACATTCCTCAAATCTGTCATACATACAACAGCCCACAAACTCCACCTCCTTATGTAGTCTTTTTTGTCTACGTAGTAACATCATAATATCACACGTAGTCAAATTCGTCAACATAGAATTTTAAAAGGCATGTACAAAAAATTCCCCATATGCTTTTGGAAACTGCGGATATTATTGCAATTTACTGTTGACATATACGACTACAATATGCTATAATACTTCTATAAAGGTGGTGAATGTTATGACTATGGGTGAAAGAATTAAAGAAGCACGAATTAAAAAAGGATATTCCCAGACAGAACTTGCACAGCTTCTCGGATACAAATCAAGGTCATCAATCAACAAAATCGAAGTAAACGAACGTGAAATTCCCAAAAGCATTATTTTAAAGCTTTCTGAAATTCTCGATGTAACCCCTGCCTATTTAATGGGTTGGGAAAGTTCAAACAGTCTTGACAATTTAATGGAAAGGTTTGACAACATAAGACCCGTAAAGCTGAAAAAATTCCCGTTACTTGGCGAGATTGCCTGCGGTGAGCCTATTTTTGCCGATGAGGACAGAGAAAGCTTTGTAATGGCAGATATGGACATAAATGCCGACTTTTGTCTTACAGCCAAAGGCGACAGCATGATAAATGCACGTATCCAGGACGGTGACATTGTATTCATAAAAGAGATGCCTATGGTTGACAACGGTGAAATTGCCGCTGTTATAATTGATGATGAGGCTACTTTAAAGCGTGTTTACTATTATCCCGAAAAAAACAAGCTCGTACTTCAGGCAGAAAATCCTAAATACGAGCCATGGGTATATGTAAATGAGGAACTTAACGAGATAAGGATTCTCGGAAAAGCTGTTTATTTTATGAGCAATTTATAGGAGATAAAGCATGAAAAGAAACTTTTTAAAAATTCTGCTGACGGCAGGTACAACCCTTACACTTCTTTCGGGGTGCAGCTTTGCCTTTTTCGGAAACGAAGTAAATGAAATGAGCGGTTCAATATTCGGTAATGAATACCACGCAAACTTTTACTCCAATAATGGTGAAAAGTTCATGGAAATGTCGGGGGAAAAGATTGATTTAAGCAGCAATATCGTAGAGGAAGCCGTTTACACAGGTGACGGCTGGGGATATGTTGAAAGCATGTCCTCCGTGGTTACAATCACAATTGACGGAAACGATGTTCAGAGCTGCGGAAGTACCGTAATTTTCTGTGAGGACGGTCTGAACGCTGAGGTTGACTTCAATACAACAAAAATTGAAAGCAACGCTGACAGCGTGCTTGACAACACTATCATTTCAAAGACAGTGAACAAGTACAAGAACTACTTCGGTAAATCGAGAGTGGTCGTAATCCAGAGTCAGCTTGGAAATCCTATCTGTGCATATTCGGGAGATGATGTCTACTGGGAGGTATGCAAGGATTTGCCTAAAACAACAAAGCTTATGATTGACGGAAAGGCTTTGTACATACACAGAGCAAATTTCCAGATTTTTGATAAGGAACTATTGGTATGATAAAGGAGAATTGACATGATTGCTGTACAGACGAAAAATCTGACAAAAAAGTACAAAACCAAAACAGCTGTTGACAGTATCAATCTTGAAGTCAACAAGGGGGAACTGTTTGCACTCTTAGGGGTAAACGGTGCCGGAAAAACAACCACTATCCGTATGCTGACATGTCTTTCAACAGCAACCTCGGGAGAAGCCTTTGTTGAGGGACACAGCTGTCTGAATGAACAGTCTGCCGTAAAGTCGGTGATAGGAATTTCCCCACAGGACACAGCCGTTGCCGAAAATCTTACGGTACGTGAAAATCTTGAGTTTATTGCGTCTGTTTACGGGCTTGACAAGAATACAGTAAAAACACGTACAGAACAGATGATTTCAACATTCAATATGCATGATGTTGAAAACTCAAGAGCCAAAACCCTTTCGGGAGGCTGGAAAAGAAAGCTTTCAATCGCCATGGCTCTTATAAGTGAGCCGAAGGTTCTGTTCCTTGATGAGCCTACACTTGGACTTGACGTTCTTGCAAGACGTGAACTGTGGAAGGCTATTGAGGGCTTAAAGGGTAAAATCACAATTATTCTTACCACTCATTATATGGAGGAGGCACAGGCTCTCTCCGACCGTATCGGTATCATGATTGACGGACAGATTAAGGCTTTGGGTACACTTGCCGAGCTTGAACAGCTGACAGGAAAGACAGGACTTGAGGAAGCCTTTATTGCAATTGCAGAAGGGAATGGTGGTAACAATGAATAAGATAACAGTCTTTGCGTCAAGAAACACAAAAGAAATACTCCGTGACCCACTCAGCTATATTTTCTGTCTGGGATTTCCGCTTGTAATGCTTATTGTACTTTCATTGGTAAATGAAAGTATTCCACCTGAGGCAGGAATGACAATGTTCATAATTGACAGCCTTTCAGGAGGTATTGCAGTTTTCGGACAAACATTCGTAATGCTGTTTACGGCAATAACGGTAGCCAAGGACAGAAGTGGTGCATTCCTTGTAAGAATGTACGCAACTCCTATGACCTCAGGTGATTTTATAGCGGGATACATACTCCCTATGCTTTTGATTTCGCTGATACAGAATGCAATCACATACGCTGTATCATACGTAATTGCCCTTATTACAGATGTTACACTCAATCCTCTGGGACTTCTTGTGTCAATGGTATCAATTCTTCCGTCAGCAGTAATGTTCATCGGTTTCGGACTTTTATTCGGAACACTTTTCAATGAAAAGGCTGCCCCGGGGGTATGCTCTATTATAATTTCACTCGGTTCATTCTTAGGAGCAATCTGGTTTGATGCAGACGGAACAGGCGGAGTAATGCTGACAATCTGCAAATGTCTGCCGTTCTACTACTGCACAAAAACCGCAAGAAGTGCTATGGCACTTGAATTCGGATTTGAAAAATTCCTGCTTCCGCTTATAATTGTTCTGGCTTGTGCCACAGTTCTTTCGATTGTTGCATCTGCCGTATTCCGTACAAAGATGAAGGCAGACCTTTCTTAATTCAGACTCTGAAACAGTACAAATACCAATGTTGAGCGGCAGTTGTAAAAAATATGTACCAATGATGTGCAGACTATATTTTTGGTGTTTATATACAGAATACCAATCATCACACCGGTGATTATATTCGGAAATATTGTTATGATTTTTTCGGGCGCAAAATCACAGTGAGCAAGTCCGAATATAACACCGCTTACAACAGCCGTCAGCATCAGATATATACGATTATTGGATTTACCTATTAAAAATCCCTGCAACAGACCCCTGTAAACAATTTCCTCTACAAAAGGAGCTGCTATACTGCACGCAACAGACATCAGCAGGAAGTTATCATTCAGCAAAACCTCAATATATTCCTGATTTTCACTTTTTTCTGCTCCGTTTTCAAGAAATAACGTAACATATACAGCCGATAAAATATCCGTTAAAATAACACACATAACCATTTGCTTAAAATGCTTCTTCGGATTGTTTTTTATTTCAACTGTATTCTCACCGACATTCCTGTGAAAAATCAAAAGAAACAGAAAGAAAAAAACAATTTCAGGAATTGTATTGATAAACATTCCTGCATTTTCTATCCCCACCAGCTCTGCAATATGATGCGGGCAAAAATGAATATATAGTCTGTATGAAACGTAAAGCAGTTCTGCTATAATACAGTTTACCACATTATTTCGGTTTAATAAAAACATAAAACCTCCTTACAGAACGAAAAGTCACCTTTGAGCAATCAAAAGTGACTTTTATTATTATTCTACTGTAACACTCTTAGCGAGATTTCTCGGCTTATCTACATCGTAGCCCCTTGCAACAGAAACATAGTAGCCGATAAGCTGGAGCGGTACTACTGCAAGACTTCCGGCAAAAAGCTGATTTATCTTAGGAATGTAAGCTGTAAAGTCAGCAGTATCTTCCATTTCGTAATTGCCGTATGTTGTAAGACCGAAAAGATGCGCACCACGGCTCTTTACCTCTACCATGTTGCTTACAGTCTTTTCATAAAGATTATTCTGGGTTACAACAGACAGAACCATTGTTCCGTCTTCGATAAGACTTATAGGACCATGCTTTAACTCACCTGCTGCATATGCCTCAGAATGAATATAGCTGATTTCCTTCATTTTAAGACTTCCTTCAAGGCTGATTGCGTAGTCAATACCTCTGCCGATAAAGAATGCGTCCTTGATACCGATAAGCTTGCTTGCAAACCACTGGAGTCTTTCCTTGTCTTCAAGTATTCTCTGGATTTTTTCAGGAATTGTATTGATTTCTTCAACAAGTTCTGAAAGTTTTTCGTCATCAATTTCTTCTCTTACCTTTGCAAACTTAAGAGCAAGAAGATAAGCCGCAACAAGCTGTGTGCTGTACGCCTTTGTTGTGGCAACAGAAATTTCAGGACCTGCAAGTGTATAGAACACATTGTCAGCCTCTCTTGCAATTGAAGAACCGACAACATTTACGATACCAAGAGTCTTTACACCCTTATCCTTAGCCATACGAAGTGCCGCAAGGCTGTCTGCAGTTTCACCCGACTGGCTGATGATAATTACAAGACTGTCCTTTACAAGCTGCATATTTCTGTATCTGAATTCAGACGCAAGCTCTACCCTTACATCAAGTGAAGTAAGTTCTTCTATAACATACTGGGCAGCCATGCCTACATGGTAAGCAGAACCGCATGCCACAATATAAATCTTTTTGTAATTCTTGATTTCTTCATCAGAAAGCCCTTCAAACACAAGCTCTCCGTCCTTGACAACAGAATTGATTGTATCCTGAATAACCTTTGGCTGTTCGTGGATTTCCTTAAGCATAAAATGCTCATAACCACCCTTTTCGGCAGCTTCTGCATCCCACTTGATTTCAGTCATAGGCTTCTGAATTTCATCTCTGTCAATATTATAGAAGGTTACCTCACCTTTTTTAAGGTGTGCAATTTCATGATTGCCTATGTAGTAAACATTTCTTGTATACTTTAAAATAGCAGGTACGTCTGATGCAACATAAGTTTCACCGTCAGCAATACCGATAATCATAGGACTGTCTTTTCTTGCCGCAAAAATTTCACCCGGGAAATCATTGAACATAAGCTCAAGAGCATAGGAACCCCTGATTCTGAGCATAGCTCTTACAATTGCGTCAATAGGACCATTATTATACTTTTTATAATAGTAGTCAACAAGCTTTACGGCAACTTCTGTATCTGTCTGGGACTTGAATGTATATCCTGCCTTTGTAAGCTTTTCCTTAAGCTGCTGGAAATTCTCAATAATACCGTTATGTACACCGATAATTGCATCATCATCACTCATATGAGGATGTGCATTCAGGGCAGACGGTTCACCATGAGTAGCCCATCTTGTATGACCAATGCCGCAGTTACCCTCAACTGCTCTGCCGTTATCCGTTTTATCCTGTAAAACCTTAAGCTTACCCTTTTCCTTTATAACTTCAACATCAGCGTCACCATTTCTGACTGCTATACCTGCCGAGTCATATCCACGGTATTCAAGCTTTGAAAGCCCGTCAAGAAGTATAGGTGCTGCTGCACTGTTTCCGGTAAAACCAACTATTCCGCACATATTTATTCTCCCTTTATATTATTTTTTTAAATCGGAGCAAAGCGTGACAAGCTTGCTTAATCACGTTGCGACGATTGCAACCGTCACAGAGAGCTTTTGCTCCTCAGGGTTTCAGTAGGAGATTTATACTCCTACCGAAAGTCTGAAATGAAACCCGCCGCCTAAGAGGCGGGGACATCTGCGACATGGTTATATTTTTACAGTATAGTTTTGCTCAAATATATATTTACTATTAAAAAAATTTTATCATATTTAATAGTTATTGTCAAGCATTTCACACAAAAAATCAAACATATATTTAAAATCGGAGCAAAACGCGATAGGCTTGCTTAATCACGCTGCGACGATTGCAACTGTCACAGGGAGCTTTTGCTCCTCAGGATTTCAGTAGGAGATTTATTCTCCTACTGAAATGGAACCCGCCGCCTACAAGACGGGTGACATCTGCGACATGTTTATATAGGATAAATATGTCTTTAAAACCGATTTTATTACACAATTAATTTTATATCAAAATATTACAAATTCAGTTAATATTTTACAATGTTAATATAATTAAATTTATCCCACTCCTTAAACGTTTAAGGAGTGTCAAACCACGATCTTATGCGGTTTTCTTAAAACGCAATATGTTTGTTAAACTTAGTTCAGCTATTGACAATTTGTAATATTTCTGTTACAATTAGAATAAGAAAAATATATACTTTGTGTTATTCTGATATAAAGTAACATAATCAGACAATTTTCTTTTATAAAATTTGTTGTGCAAATCTTATATAATATTAATGTACAATGTTTAATACCAAACGCACTGTGAACAAACAGCATTGGTAAACATTCATAGATTTCATGTTTAACAGATATGTACAATGAAATTATTACAAAACAGAAAAGGTTGACTTAGCATGAACACAAATGAAGTCACAGACTTTCCGTCTGCCAAACAGCTCCACAGTGAGCTTCGGCGTATCAGGCACCGCAGAGACTACCGCAAAATTGTAATAGGCACAATATCATCCCTTATTGTTGTTGCCGCAGTTGCAGTTTTGATTTCAACTCTCTTTTTACCTGTACTGCGTGTAACAGGAACAAGCATGACGCCGACTCTGCAGAACAACGAATATGTCATGTGCAGCAAAACAGGAAAATTTAAAAACGGAGATATTGTTGCTTTCTATTACAACAATAAAATTCTGCTAAAGAGAGTTATCGGTACATCAGGAGATATTATAGATATTACTGATGACGGAACGGTTTTCAAAAACGGCATTCCCCTTGACGAACCGTATATTAATGAAAAAGCATTAGGTACGTGTGATATAGAACTGCCGTATCAGGTACCCGACAACCGTATATTTGTAATGGGCGACCACAGACTGACATCTATAGACAGCCGTACCACATCCGTAGGATGTATTGCTGAAGAATACATTATAGGAAAAGTATTTTTCAGATTCTGGCCTTTTGAAAGCTTCGGCATCATAGAATAACCCGATACAGATGGGAAATATTCCGGAAAGGAGGATAAAAATGAAAAATCTGCAGGCATTTATAAAATACCTTGGAAATACACGTGCAAAACAAAGACGTAATATAATGCTGACAGCCACATTATCAGTACTTGTACTGTTTGTGGTAAGCATAATTCTCACAAAACCTGCCGACAGTATGTCGGGCAAGCTTATATGTGAAAAACAGGTACATGTCCACAATGACCTCTGCCGACAGCTTGTCTGTACTATGGAAGAACATATATGCGACGAAAGCTGTACACCGCAGGAATGCACGGAGGTACACATATGTGATGAAAACTGTGTAACTGCTGAATGTGAGTTTACACATTTATGTGATGAAAATTGTCCTCCGACCGATTGTCCTCTTGTTCATGAGTGTGACGAAAACTGCGTGATACCTGAATTTACAGAGGTTCATGAATGTGACGAAAGCTGTACACCTGTTGTTGAATGCACACCGCATCAGCACAGTGATGAATGTTATGAAATAGTATGTGAACTTGAAGAGCATGAACATTCACAGGAGTGCTACGAAGTAGCAACACAGTCTATAATGGGTACTCTTTACGGAAACAGAATACAGATTCTTGCAGAAGACCCTGCAACACAATGGTTTGACGAAGTACCTACAGTTTTACCTACACCAAACCAGAACGTAAATTCTTCCCTTATCAAAGAAGGTACAGACTTTACCACAAACTATACAGGTATCATATCACAAAACAACTCAATCATCGACAAGAATCCGGTTCAGTTCCAGATTGCATTCAGATTTGATGAAACAAAAATTGATGCGCTGAGAAGCAATGGTACTCAGTACCTGTATTATCCTCTTCCTGAGGGCATTGAATTTCAACAGCCTGTTTCCGGTGAAAACTGCACAGTTAAAGATCAGAACAGCGAAATCACTGCATATTATACACTGGCAAACAATATAGGGGGTAAAAATTATATTATCTTCAGAATCACTGATAATTATTTCCAAAACAAGTTAAATAATACAAGTGATTATACCTGTAAAATTTTATTTGATACTTATGTATACCGAGATACATCAAATGATAATGGTGACCGAAAAGTAGTATTCGGCACTGATGCAGGGAGCAATGAAATTTCTGAAACAGTAAATTTCGTTACCCTTGCACCTTCAATGTCAAAAGACGGAAAAATTATTGAAGCTGAAGGTAAGAAACCTGTTATCGAATGGTCAGTAACAATCAAAAACCCAGCTAAATATGCTTCACTTGAAGGTTATAAGTTTTCTGATACTATGCTGAATACGGCTATCCAAGACACAGTTAAAGTAACTCCGTCTGATATATTTGATTCAAGTTGGGTACTCAAACGTGATCTCAACGATGACGAAACGGTTACAATTACATATCAGACAGCAATAAGTGATGAAAAACTTCATGCAGAAACAGCAGAAAGTATCAAAAATACTGCTACCCTTACCAAAGAAGGCAAGGACGATATTACTGTATCTAAAGATGTTTATGTCGATACATACCGTACGCTCAGCAAAGTAGTAAATCCAGATTACCGTGTTGCAGGTGCAGGTCTTAACTATAACCTTTTCTGGACAATTACCGCTGAAAACAAACTTTACACACCTTTGGGCGGATATTCTCTTACAGATGACGCCTTTACATCAGCAAAAGATCTTGTTGTAAAGGATTCCAAAGATAATGTTATAGCATCTGACAAATACACAATTACCGGCAATACCCTTACATTTAACTCAGATTTTGCAACTCATAAGGTTACTGTTACATACAAGTCACCTTATACTCCCGGTGTTGACAATACCAATACAGTAAAGCTTAATGCTCCGAACAAAACTGAGCTTAAAACAGCCACCGCAACATTCTATACATACAGCACCTACGACCCATATAATTTAAATAAAACAGGTACATATAACTATGACACAGGCAAGGTTGACTGGACAATCAATGTAACTCCGAACGATTCAAGCCTTCTTAATGTAGATAAGCTTATATTAATCGATTCAGCTTTTGCCAATGCTTCAAATCTTACTATTGTAGGTAAAGACGCAAAATGGCAGGAAAAAAGCGGTATCAGCTTTAAATATCTCAAATCATTACCGGTAGTTTCTGTTTCAGACACACTTGATGAAACGGAAACACCTTCCGAAGATCCGACAGAAGCTTCATCCGATACTCCTTCTGAAGACCCGACAGAAGCTTCATCTGATACTCCTTCTGAAGACCCGACAGAAGCTTCGTCCGATACTCCTTCTGAAGACCCATCAGAAGACGCGTCTGAACCTTCTTCTGAAGAATCTACAGAACCTACAGAAGCTCCGACGGAAGACAACAGCCCAACAGATATTATTCAAATCAATCTTACAGACGAATCTATTGTCATACTCGAAATAAAATATTCAACTGAGCCTACAGAATTGGAAAAAGAACAGATAAAAAACGCTACACCTTCTGAACCTTTTAAATTTGAAAACACAGTACAGCTTAATCTGAACAGCTATACTGAATCCGTTACAGGTATAGCTGAATACAGACCAATAACAGAAATAACAAAAACCCTTAAACATGAAGATACTGCTGATGCGGAATTCTTCCTCAGCAATATTGATAGTGTTCCGAAAAAGGTGCTTCACTGGACAGTTGAAATCACACACGATACCAATTTTGCAGACGGAACAAAAGCTTTTGTAGACGTTATACAGGCACTTGACAAAACTGTAGACCCTCCTGTTCCAAGTACACAGGCTGACCACTATATTTCACCTGCTCAAAAGGTTTACAAAAGTTCAACTGACACTGACAATGTAATTGTTTTATACGGCAAATCCACGAAGAATGAAATATGGGATAATGCTGAAAAAATCGACAGTTCATGTTATGAGGTCACATTCTATACTGATGATTCACAGACACAAATTGCAGATTCTGCTGAAAATGCACGAAGCTTCAGGATTGAATTCAATTCCGGCATTGATAGTCTGGGTTATAAGTATCTGAAGATTGAATATCAGACCACTGCTGATGTTTCAAAGGTAACTTCAGAAACAAAGGTATCATTTAACAATACTGCTTCATTTAATGAAAAGGACGCAACTCCACATGATTCTTTTGAAGTTAAAGTTATTGATAACAGTGTTGTTCCGTATTCAAAGCATGCAGTAGATAAAAAGAGCAACGAACTTGAAAACGGAACGCTGGTAAATTTAGCAAACGTACAAAAACATACTGTTCACGATTATTATTATAATACCGATACTGAATATTATGTTTTCGGTTGGAAAGTCAATATTGACCCAACGTACAAATCAAGCAAAATCACCTTCACAGATACCTTTAATGACGGCTTTACACTCTGTACTGACTCTCCTTACAGTCCAGCCCGGTATTATTATAGCAATGACCAATATAACCGGACTGATATGGGAAGAGGCGATGAGTGGTACACTCCTGATAACGGCTATAAATACAACGCAAACGAACAAACTGTAAAATTTGTAAATTTAGTTAATAACGATTATTTCATCTATTATACAATGATTCCTGCCACAGAACTCGAACAGCGTATAAAAGATGCGGGTGCTCTCGGCTACAAAATAAGCAACACTTTAGCCCATGCGGATAACGAATTCAAAAGCGTTTCTGCTGATATCAGAGTAACCGATCAGGCTGAAATACTTAAAAAGAAGTATGTTCCTCATATTGAAAACCTTGCCGAAGGCGCTATAGATAAGGGCGATAACAAGCTCAGCTATTCTATCGAGATAAACCCTGAAGCAAGAGATTTGTCAAATGGTGACCAGCTTATCCTCAAGGATGACTTCCTGACCACAAAATTTAATGACAACAGTTTTGTAGGTCCTGATATTGCAGACGTTCTCCTGAGCAAGCTGCTTATCTACGAGATACATCCTGACAAAACCGAATCACTTCTCCCTGCTTCTGAATACTCTTATCAGTATTTTGAAGAAGGACAGGGACAAATTGAAGTCACTCCTACAAAAACGGAAAAAAATCCAAATTATTCATGGTCATTCAGCAATCTTGCTCCAGGCGATGAAGTTACAATCACATTAAAAAGTGATACCCCAAATTACTTGTTTGATAAAAACGGTGGTTGGAATAATGGTGAAAATTATCTATGCTATTCATTCACTGAATATTCAAATGATTATAAACTTAACATGGATGCTCCACTTCAGTTTGACAGTAACGGAGAATATACCTTTACAGTTACCGTTCCAAAGGATAAAAATGTAGTATGGATTAACTGCTGGCAAACAAAACTTGTTGATGCCAATGCAACAGTTAAAAGAAGAACTTCATCCTCAGAACTTCACCTTGTCATTCCTGACGCAACACATCTGAGAATAGAATATGTATATACACTTCTCAAGGATGGTAAAGAAATACGAAACAAGACAATCGGATTTACAAACACAGTTACTTTAACAGGTAATGACAGTTACACAAGTACCGTTGATGAAAATTTCCTCGAATTTTCATACGATACTGCCCAGGCTACTATTACTTACTATCCAACCATAAAGAAACTTGATATTGCAGACCGTACAATTGATAATCTCGAAGCACAATTCAAGATTGCCATGTATGATTCAGAAGCTTCAAAATGGAAGTGGTATAATCAGGCTCTCACAAACAGAATGGCCATTAATTCGATTAATTGGGTTGACAGTCCGGATTCAATTCAGATAACAACCGTTCCGGGCAGTCTGGAAATTCTTGGGCTTGAAGCAGGAAATATATATGCACTGATAGAAGTTCAGGAACCGACAAACGTTCCGGACTACACCTATGAAGATGCTGATATTCTTGAACCATTCTATTTTTCATACGGCTCAACGCCTGCATCTTACCCACCTGGTATAGATAATGAAAAACTAAGCAGCAGTAATGTAAAAACAATCATTGAAAACGGTGAAATTCCTGTAACCAACAACAGAATCATTGATGTAAATGCTGTTAAGTACTGGGATGAACCTCAGAATTATGCTACTGTAGATGTTGAGCTTTACTGGTCATATACCAGATCATTCAATGGGTTCCCTTCAGACATGACTCTGGCAACTGCTGAAGACTTAGGTCTCGATGAAGGCACACTTACAAATCCTGCAACCTTTATAGATACTTATGTATGGAAAAACCTTCCGAATGGTAAGGATGGAAAACCAATTTACTACTATGCAAAAGAAAAATCATATACCATTCAAGGTAACAAATATCAGGTAGGCAGCAGTAATGCAGAGTTTGTTCCGTTATATAAAGGAAACGCTCTCAACAGCAGCAGCTCCGTTATAGAAATTACAAACGCAAGTTCACTCCAGATTAAAAAGCTCTGGTACGATTACAAAAACAATCCGCTTCCTGAAAATTACACACAGGAAATAGAGTTTAGAATCTGGGGCAGAGTTGATAAAGATGATGATGAAACGCTGATTAAAAACGGCGATGAAGAAACATTCAAAATCAATTCTGAAAGCGGCTGGAAGTACAAATTCGATACTTCACTGATAGAAAAATACAACTATTTCAGGGTTGAAGAGGTTAATGTTCCTGAAGGCTTTACACCAAGCTACAATGAAAACTACGAAAAGCAATCAGGCAGCATTACTATCATCAACAAAAATCCTGATATTAAAAATCCTGTAACGTCAATCACAGTTGAAAAGACGTGGAATGACGGAACATATGCAAACAGACCTACAAGTCTTGATTTGAAACTGATGTCAAGTACAGACATGTCAGACTGGCAGGATACCAACATATCCGCACCTGCACCGGAGATTAATGGTAATGTATGGACATATACTTACGACAATCTCCCTTACAGAGATGACAATTCAAATATCCTTTATTACAAGGTTTCAGAACCTTCTGTCAGCGGATACAATCTTGCAACAACTATAAACAATGGCGGTATTTCATCAGGAACAATAAAGCTTGTAAATGAAAAGAAGCTGAATCTGACACTTCAGAAAGAATGGAGCGACCTTTACAGAAATCAGCATACTGATGATAAAGTAACAGTAAACATTTACAGGACGACCAATCAAGACGATATAAACAATGCTTCAGACAGTGAACTTGCAGACACTGTTGAAATCAAACATTCTGACAACTGGTCAGTTAATGTCAATAACCTTCCTGCATGCAATCCAGACGGAACTCTTTACTATTACTGGATTGAAGAGGTTACTGTATCAGGTTACACACCTACCTACAGATACGACGGCAGTGACCAAAGCAAATCAATCACATACGATAATGGCACAGTTGCAATCAACAACGAATACATCTACGAACCTGCCGAACTT
Source organism: Oscillospiraceae bacterium (assembly GCA_045634285.1). Lineage (GTDB taxonomy): Bacteria > Bacillota > Clostridia > Oscillospirales > Ruminococcaceae > Porcipelethomonas. Next base: position 5,376 of record JAZQZW010000062.1, on the reverse strand, counting down.
CCGTCAACAGGCGGAACAGGCGAAATAATCTATTATATAATGGGTATGATAGCAATAATTATTGGCTGCTCATTATATATCGCACATTATATCAAGTACGAAAAACGAAGATAAGTAAATTAAAGCACGTTTTGAAGGGTACGCAAAACCCGTACCCTTCAATAAGGGAATTGGAGGTTAATATGAAAACTAATAGAACTTTCAAAAAAGTTGCAGGCGCAGCAACCGCAGCAATTTTAGCAACATGCGCTATGATGCCAATGGCTGTGACAAACGTTTCGGCGGCATCCATTACAATCAACAATACACAAGCAGGTCATCAATATGAAGCTTATCAGATTTTCTCAGGTAAACTTGCAGACGGTAAACTTTCAGACGTTGAGTGGGGTAATGGTGTTGATACATCCAAGACTGTAGACGGTAAAACACTGATTCAGGCAATAAACGGTCTGGGTGGTGAGTTTGCAAGTTTAACAAAGGCGGCTGATGTAGCTGAAAAGCTGGCAGAAAATGACTCTAAGGCTCAGGATTTTGCAAAAATAGTTGGAAAATATCTCGGCACATCGGCAGGCAATTCAACAGAAGCAGCCGGACAGGATAAATCTGTATATACAATCACCCTTACTAACCCCGGCTACTATCTTGTAAAGGATTCCGATTTATCAGACCTTTCAGGTCATGCAACATACACAAATTATATTCTTGAAGTTCTTGATGAAGAAATTGTAGATGCAAAAAGCGGTCTTCCGACCCTTACAAAAAAAGTTAAAGATGTAAACGATTCTACAGGTGAAGAAACCGGATATCAGGATTCAGCCGACTATGATATCGGTGATAAAGTTCCTTTCCAGATTACTTCAACTGTTGATGCTATGGTTGATGATTATACAGGCTATTCATTTGTAATTCATGATGAATTGGCAACAGGTCTTACATACAATGATGATATTGCCGTTAAAATCGGGGCAACACCTTTGACGGGTTCTCAGTATTCTGCAAGTCTTTCAGGCAGTTCACTTACTATCACTATAAACAACCTCGAAATTATAGCAGATGGTAACGAAACAATTACTGTTGATTACACAGCAACACTTAATGAAAGCGCTGTAATAGGTCAAACAGGAAATGATAATACTGCATATCTTGAATACTCAAACAACCCTAATGACAGCAGCAAAAAGGGTAAAACTCCTATAGATTTAGTCAAAGTATTTACTTATGAAACTGTAATTAAAAAAGTAGATGGTGGTTCAAAAACTACTCCTAAAGCAACACTTACAGGTGCCAAATTTGAACTTCAGAAATACAATAACTCTACATCAGCATGGGACACTATCAAAACAATCCCGGGTACTGGAGAACCAGCAACAGATACATTCACATTTACCGGTCTTGATGACGGTAAATACAAGCTCAAAGAAATTGAGGCTCCTACAGGATTCAATAAACTTGCCAATGATATTGAATTTACAATCACAGCAACACATGAGACTTCAAGTGATAGTCCACAGCTGACAGCTCTTAATGTTGATAACAATGATTTTGAGGTAAATGCATCAACCGGTCAAATTACTGCTGACATTGAAAACAAAGCCGGTTCAGTACTTCCATCAACAGGTGGTATCGGTACAGCTCCATTCTACATCGGCGGTGGTGTTCTTGTTGCAGCAGCAGGCGTATACATCATTGTAAGAAAAAGAATGAAGAACAACGACAGTAATGAAAAATAATTTAACCTAAATGAATGTTGCTTGATTACAGCAATTTCAGTCCTGCGGCTTTATGCCGCAGGGCATTAGGGAGGGTCTAATGAACAAACGAATCAAAAGAATACTTTCAACCGCAATACCTGTTCTTGTATTGCTCGTTGGGCTCTCCGTAATGCTTTACCCTATAATCAGCGAATGGTGGAATTCAAAAGTACAGACACGTGCTGTTGCAGGTTATAACGAGGCTGTTTCACAGCTTGACAAATCCCAGACCGAAGAAATCTTAAATCAGGCTCATGATTACAATAATCGTCTGAACAGCATTTTAAGACCATTTACAGATTATAAGAAAATTGAAGGTTATGAAGAAACCCTTGATATTTCGGGTACAGGAATTATGGGGTACATTACCATTCCGGCAATCAATTCCGAGCTTGTAATATACCACAGTACAAGTGATGAGGTTCTTAATATTGCGGCAGGGCATCTCCAGGGTACTTCCCTTCCTGTCGGTGGTGAAGGAACTCACAGTGTAATTTCTGCCCACAGAGGTCTTCCATCTGCCAAGCTTTTCAGTGAGCTTGATAAGCTTGTGGTTGGTGACACCTTTACAATTACCATACTTGATGAGGTACTTACCTATCAGGTTAAAAACATCTATATTGTTGAACCTCATGAAATTGACAAGCTTCTGGTAGTTCCTGACAAGGATTATCTGACGCTTATGACCTGTACTCCATACGGAATAAACACACACAGACTGCTTGTACGCTCAGAACGTGTTGAAACAGTGTATAAAGCAAATGTAAATGTTACAGCAGATGCCGCACCGGTTGACTCTATGATGATTGTTCCGTTTCTGGCACTTCCGCCATTTTTAGGCTTAATGCTGTTATGGTCATTGAAGGGCCGAAGAAAAAGACAAAGAAGAAAACAATTAAAACGCCTTTTACGTGGAAATACAAAGGACGGTGATTCTTAAATGCAAAAACACGCTACAAAAATTACGATATTTCTTTCAGTCGCAATAATGCTTATAATTTCCTGCTTTTCAGGGGTGTATGCATCTGAGGATACCGCAACACTCACTCTTATTTGTAAAAAAGAAAATACTATTCTGACAGGCATGAACTGGGATATCTATTACATCGGTCAGCGTACGGAAAACACCTATACATTAGAGGGTGATTTTGCCGATTATCCTGTTTCCATTGATGCAACTTCAACCAATTCAATGGTAAACGCTGCTGCTACTTTGGAAAACTACGCAGTCGTTGACCACATATCCTACACAAACTCAGATATCATTGACACAGAAGGTTATCTTAAATTTTCTGATTTAAAGTCCGGTCTGTATCTTGTAAGCGGTCATGTTTTTAATCAGGGGGTTGTATTCTATCAGCCTACACCTGTACTGGTTGAAATCAATCTTGAGGTTGAAAAGCCTGACATTGACCTTATTGTTTATCCAAAAATCAAATATGCTCTCCTTTCAGAGATTGATATGAACAATAAATTAAAAAAGCTGTGGATTGATTCTAAAGAAACTCACGACCCTATTGAAGTTGATATCTACAAAAACGGTGATTTTTATGAATCTGTAACACTCAGCGAAGAAAATGAATGGTCTTACAACTGGACAGCAACCGAATATGCACAGTGGAGGGTAAGAGAAGTCAACGCACCGCCTGAATATTCGGTAAATTATCAGAGTGATAATGGTAAATTCATAATTGAAAATACATTTCATGGTGTTGAACCAACAACAGTTGTTACAACAACCGCTCCTCCTGTCCTTCCGCAAACAGGACAGATGTGGTGGCCTGTATTTGTTCTGGGTCTTGGAGGAATAATACTAATAATAATCGGACTTAGCATCAAAGGAAAAAAACGGAGTAAAAAATGAGAAAAAAATGCTCTATCTTACTGATTATAACAGGAACAGTGCTGATTATTTCGGCATTGTTCCTTTGTATCTACAACATCATGCACGACAAAAAAAGCGGAGAAAAGGCACAGGAAATCCTGTCTGAGCTTAAAAGCAACATTGAAATTACCCAGCCGTCTGCCGAAGAATATTACAATGAAATTTTAAATCAGTCGGACATTTTTGCTCAGCCCACAACAGAAGCAAAAGAAGTTACGCAGACTGTAATAAACGGAAACAGCTATGCCGGATACATTTCAATGCCCACGCTGGGTCTTGAGCTTCCTGTTATGAGCGACTGGAGCTACAGCTACCTTGACTACTCTCCTTGTCGTTACAGCGGAAATGCCGCAGACAATAACCTTATTATTGCCGCACATAACTACAGCTCACATTTTCGTAAAATAGGCTCGCTCAACAGCGGTGATACAATTTATTTTACCGATGCTGGCGGTAATGTCTATGAATATCAGGTATCCTACACCGAACTGATAGACGGAAGTGATGCGGCGTCGATGCTTAGTGATACTGATAACAGCTGGGATCTGACACTTTTTACATGTACCATTGACGGTCAGAAAAGAGTTACGGTCAGAGCTGTAAAGGTAAATGCAGAATAATTTTCAAACGGGCTTTAAAGCCCGTTTTTCTTGTATAAACCCCTTGACTTGACTGTTAAATATATGTTACAATATAATGTGGCGAAAGAAATAAATGGTATCTGTAAATGATGCCGAAAGGAGCAATTCAATGATAAGCAACAACATTTTAGAGGTTATCGGTCATACCCCCCTTGTCCGTCTTAACAGAATGGTTGACGAGGACAGTGCCGAAATCCTTGTAAAATTTGAAGGACTTAATGTGGGCGGTTCAATAAAGACAAGAACTGCATATAATATGATTATTACAGCAGAACGTGAAGGAATTATAAATAAGGATACAATTATTGTTGAACCTACAAGCGGCAATCAGGGTATCGGTCTTGCGCTTATCGGTGCTGTAAAGGGATATAAGACAATAATTATCATGCCGGATTCTGTAAGCCATGAAAGACGCATGCTTGTACGCCACTATGGTGCAGAAGTAATCCTCGTTCATGATGACGGAAATATCGGTGACTGTATTGACGAATGTTTAAGAGTTGCTGAAAGGCTTAAAGAAGAAAACCCTAACGTTTACATACCACAGCAGTTTGAAAACAAGGCCAACCCACGTGTTCACAGACACCACACAGGTCTTGAAATTCTGGAACAGGCGGGTAAGGAAATTCATGGCTTCTGTTCAGGTTTTGGCACAGGCGGTACTATAAGCGGTATCGGTGAAGTGTTGAAGGCACAGAATCCTGAAATTGAAATATGGGCTGTTGAACCTGAAAATGCTGCAATTCTGGCAGGCGGAACAATCGGCACACATCTTCAGATGGGTATCGGTGACGGACTTATTCCCGGCAACTTAAACCTTAATATTTATGATGATGTATATATCGTAACAGACGAAGAAGCTATTCAGACAGCAAAGGACCTTGCAAGACTTGAGGGTATCATGTGCGGCATTTCAAGCGGTACAAACGTTGCCGCCGCAAAAAAACTTGCAAAGAAGCTTGGTAAAGGTAAAACTGTTGTAACAGTACTTCCTGACACTGCAGAAAGATACTTCTCAACTCCACTTTTTGAAAACGAATAAGAGGTGGTTAAGGTATGAACAAAACAAAAATGAACATGTGTGAAGGTCCTCTTTTCA
>JAZQZW010000061.1:0-4120 GCA_045634285.1 Oscillospiraceae bacterium | reverse complement strand
AGCGAGGAAGAAGAAGAAATTCCTAAGAAGAAGACAACCAGAAAGACAAGCACCAAAAAGGCCGCTCCTGAGGTTGAAGACAACGAGGAAGAAGAAATTCCTAAAAAGACAACCAGAAAGACAAGCACCAAAAAGGCTGCTCCTGAGGTTGAAGACAACGAGGAAGAAGAAGAAATTCCTAAAAAGACAACCAGAAAGACAAGCACCAAAAAGGCTGCTCCTGAGGTTGAAGACAGCGAGGAAGAAGAAGAAATTCCTAAGAAGAAGACAACCAGAAAGACAAGCACCAAAAAGGCTGCTCCTGAGATTGAAGACAACGAGGAAGAAGAAGAAATTCCTAAGAAGAAGACAACCAGAAAGACAAGCACCAAAAAGGCTGCTCCTGAGGTTGAAGATATCGAGGAAGAAACTCCTAAGAAAACAACCAGAAGAACAGCTGCAAAGAAAACTGCTGTAAAAGAAGAAAACCAGACTGATAATCAGGAGCAATCAAGGTCAGAGGAATTAGCTTCCAAAATACATAAGATTATTGATGATACCGAAGAAAAGAAAGTTCCTAAGGTTTCGGCATATGCAAGACAGCTTGTTGAACGCCAGGACGAAAGGGATAATGTTGATAACAATGAATATGAAGTTATCAATATTAACGAGGAGCTTATGAAGGTGAAGTTCAACGATATCTTTGACAAGTTCCACTGCTGCCATTGTAATGCATGCAGATTTACTGTTATGGCTTTGTCACTTAATATTCTTGAAGCAAAGTATATTGCGGTTAAATCCAACGAACGTGAGAGTATAATCCGTAATGCCGATGATTCACATATAAAGGCTACGATTATTCAGTCGATTTTAAAGCTTATGATAAACCCTATACACTAAGAATTTGTTTCGGGCTATTGAATTTTAAACAAATTGTCCGAATAATATATTAAGAGTATTGCTCGTTTACAAAAAATGGAGGTGTTTTATATGAGTATCAACAACATCAATGACGCAACAAACCTTAATAATGTTTCATCTCTTGATAATGTTGCCAAGGCTTCACAGGCTGCAAAAACTGTCGCTGCAGAAGCACAGGCTGCTGAAAAAGTTTCTGTAAGAGAAGATTCATTTGTAAAATCTCCTGATTTAAAGCAGGACGAAACAGGTATCTACTCAAGAGAATCTATTATCGAACAGCTTAAGAACTCTGAAGAACAGCGTGTAAAGGCTTTTGAAGATACAATCAGAAGCATGCTTGCACAGCAGGGTCAGACAATCAACCTGACTTTCAGAGGAATGGATTTACATGTAACAGAAGAAATGAGTGCAAAGGCTGCAAAGTCAATCGAAGACGGCGGCGAATATTCTGTTGACAGCGTTACAGACAGAATCATGAGCATGGCAAAGGCTCTTGCAGGCGATGACCCTACAAAGATTGACATGCTTCAGAATGCTGTAATCAAGGGCTTTGAGGGTGCTGCAGGACTTCTCGGAAAGAACAGTCTTGAAGACATGCCTGACATTACAAACAAGACATACGAAAGCGTTATGAAACAGTTTGCAGACTGGAAGGCTTCATACGAAACAGAAGCAGTTGAAAATGCAAATGTTGACAATAACGAAGCAGGTGCAGTTGCAGCTGTTGAAGCTTCAAAGGTTACTGCATAATTTTAATAAAACTCAAAGGGGCGACCAATGGTCGCCCCTTGCATTATATATGCACAAAGTTATAATAAATGGTCGTGCCTTATGCAGAATTTACAGTTTAAGTATAAGAGCGAAACGTCCCGCCGAGGTCACTCGGCAAGTTTTTCTATCACTTCGAGCTTATAGAAACAAATTCAATCAAAGTAAAAGCGTAAATAAAAGTTTCTTTGCCTACTTTCTTTTCAAAGAAAGTAGGAGAAATCGGGGGTATAGTCAAGGGTAGCCGACGAGCGTTCCTGGAAGAATCCCTCCATGCCGTACTCAAGAGCCTTGTCCATTACGCTGTTGTACTCAAAGGTTGAGATTTTACGGTTGATTTCGGGATATTCACAGGATTTGTATGCCGGTGTGTACTGGCTCATAAGGCTTACCAGATATGACTTTTCGTGCAGGTTCTCATAAATCCATTCAAGTATCCTCATGGAGTCATGACGGCACTTCGGCAATACAAGATGACGTATTATCAGACCTTTCTTCAGCATATCCCCCTCATACACAAGCTTTGGCTGTTGGCTATACATTTCAACAATCGCCTTTGACGCATGTTGAAAGTAGTCCTCTACTTTTGAGTACCTCAATGAAAGCTCTGGCGAAAAATACTTCAGGTCAGGTAAGTAAATATCCACATACCCCTCAAGGAGTTTTATGGTTTCAGTCTTTTCATACCCTCCCGTATTGTATACAACGGGAATATCAAGCCTGTGCTTTACCCTGTCAAGAGCAGAAATAATCTGTGGTACAAACTGCGTACCACTCACAAGATTTATATTCTCTGCACCCTTGTCCTGTAGCTTCAGAAAAATGTCAGAAAGCTCATCTGCGGTAATTTCCCTGCCCCTTGTCTGATGGCTTATTTCATAGTTCTGACAGAAACAGCACTTTAAATTACAGCCCGAAAAAAACACCGTTCCCGAACCATTCTCACCACTTATGCATGGCTCTTCCCATAAATGAAGATACGCCTTTGCTACCTTTATTTTATCCCCTACACCACACAAGCCGACAGTTTGACTTCTGTCGGCTTTGCAGTTTCTAGGACACAGTGTACATATCATGATAAACGGCCCTTAAAGTCTTCGTATCCGAATTTTTTTATAAGCTGTACTTCACCATCTGCCTTTAAAAGCATTATGGCAGGAAGCGGCATACCGTTGAAAGTATTGTTCTTGACCATGCTGTAAATGGACATGTCCTCAAAAATCAGCGTATCACCGATATTCAACGGCTTGTCAAAGGAGTACTCCCCTATCATATCCCCCGAAAGGCATGTCTGGGAACCAAGACGGTATGTGAATTCCTTTTCCCCTGCTTCACCGGAATTGCGAAGTGGAGGACGGTAAGGCATTTCAAGTACGTCAGGCATGTGACATGCGGCAGAGGTGTCAAGTATGGCAATAGGCATATCGTTTTTGGTTATGTCAAGAACCTTTGTCACAAGATAACCGGCATTAAGGGCAACAGCTTCACCGGGTTCAAGATAAACCTCAAGACCATATTCATTCTGTACTCTCTTTATACATCGTTCAAGACGTTCTATATCATAATCATCACGGGTGATATGATGACCACCACCGAAGTTTATCCATTCCATATTTTTAAGGTACTTGCCGAACTTCTCCAGTACTGCCTCAAGGGTGGTTTCAAGGTCGTCGGAGTTCTGTTCGCACAGTGTATGGAAATGAAGTCCCGAAACGCCACGAAGATTGCTTTCGTCAAAGTTTTCAAGGGTTATCCCAAGGCGTGACTTAGGGGAACATGGGTCGTAGATTTCATGTCCCTCCTGGGTTGAATGCTGTGGATTTACACGCAGACCGATGTTCTTCCCTGCCGCTAAAACCTTGTCACGATACCTTTCAAGCTGTGTGAATGAATTGAAAATAATGTGACCACAGTAGGAAATTATTTCGTCAATCTCATCTTCACGATAGGCAGCAGAAAAAACATGGTTTTCCTTGCCCATTTCCTCAAAGCCAAGCTTTGCTTCGTAAAGACCACTGCAAGCCGTACCACTGAGGTATTTTCCTATGAGAGGATAAACGGAAAACGCTGAAAACGCCTTCTGTGCAAGAAGAATTTTACAGCCTGTCCTCTCCTGTACTCCGTTTAGAATTTCAAGATTTTTTATAAGCTTCCCCTCGTCAATGACATAGCATGGTGTGGGGAGGTTGTTAATAATTTTTGTAATCATTGTTTATCTCCGATTTATATATTTATGCCAATATAAATTGGCAGGCATAATTAACATAAACAGATACTAAGGGGACGCTCTCTATCGCAGAGCGTCCCCTCTTGAAAAACAGTCCACCGGACTGTTTTGTCAATTCACCCCTTGCAGAGCTCTTTACAAGGCAAGGAATTTCGCACTCTGCGGAGTGCGACCAAAGGCTCTAAGTCGGATCGTAGCCATGTCGTTCTGTGAGCCAAGGAGTTG
>JAZQZW010000060.1:0-3635 GCA_045634285.1 Oscillospiraceae bacterium | reverse complement strand
CCTGCAATTGAAGCGTATATTCCTGAGCTTAAAAATGCATACGCTGATTACTTCAAACTCGGATGTGCGGCTACTGCAACAGAGCTTCAGACAAAGGCAACACAGGATTTAATCAAAAAGCACTACAACAGCCTTACTTTAGGTAACGAATTAAAGCCTGACAGCACACTTAATCTCAAGAATACTCTTGCGTACTTACAGGAAACGGGCGATGACACAAACCCACAGATTTCACTTGATAATGCGGCTACACTTTTAAGCTTTGCAGAAGAAAACAATATCCCAATCAGAGGTCATGTTTTTGTATGGCACAGCCAGACACCTGACTGGTTCTTCAAGGAAAACTTTGACGCAGAAGCAGACTGGGTAACTCCTGAAAAGATGAACAAGCGTCTTGAAAACTATATGAAGAATGTAGTAAACGCTGTTCAGACACAGTATCCTGACCTTGAAATTTATGCATGGGATATTGTAAACGAAGCGTTCAAGGATACTGGCGGAATGAGAGATGCAGGTTCTAACAATACTGTAAACGGTCAGTCTGCATGGATGTCGGTTTATGGCGATGATTCATTTATCGACAAGGCTTTCGAGCTTGCAAGAGAAATTATGCCTGAGGGCTGTAAGCTTTTCTATAATGACTACAACGAATACATCGAAGCCAAAAGAGATGATATCTACGAAAAATGCAAGGAACTTGCAGAAAAAGGTCTTATTGACGGTGTAGGTATGCAGTCACATATCAAGATGAGCAGTCCTACTATTTCTCTCTATGAAGAAGCTATCAGAAAATATGACAGCTTAGGACTTGAAGTACAGATTACTGAACTTGACGTTGACCAGAAGTCAAACAGCGAAGAAGACCAGCTTGACCTTGCTAAACGCTACAATGAAGTGTTCAAGCTTTACAAGTCACTCAAGGACGAGGGTGTAAACATTACAGCAGTTGTACTCTGGGGTATCACAGACAGCACAAGCTGGATTGGTGGTTATCCTCTGTTATTTGCAAAGGATTATTCAGCAAAACCTGCTTTCTATGCAGTAATTGACACAGATGCTGAAATTCAGACAATCAAAAAGGCAAATGCCCTTAAATATAACGGCTCAATGTCAGATTACGAAAAGGCATTTAAATTACAGAAAGCCAATGAAATCGGTAATGCGGCAACATTTAAGACAATCTGGAATGATGACGAAGCTGTTATGAGATTTAATTCAAATGTGAATGGTGAAGTAAGAATTTGCGTTGAAAGTGATGAACTTTATAATTCAAACACATTCAAAGCAACATTATCTAAAGGTGATACATGTGATGTCGTTTTAAATTCACAATTCCCTATAGGAATCGGTAATAACAAAACTCTTGATCTTGAAATTATGATTGAAGATGAAAATGGAAACTTCTATGCCTGGAATACACTTGACTACACAGAAGGCAAATTTATAACAATGGGCAGACTTACATTTATCGACCAGCCTCTTACAGCATACGGCGTATACAATACACCTGTAGTTGACGGTGAGATTGATGCCTGCTGGAATATGACAGGCAGTATCAATGTTGACAAGTACACTATGGGTACAGACGGTGCAACAGCCACAGCAAGAGCTATGTGGGATTCAGAGAACATCTATGTGCTTGTTGAGGTTAAGGACAGTAAATTAAGCAAGGCAAACGCAAATGCCTACGAACAGGATACTGTTGAAATCTTCATTGACGAAAACAACGGCAAAACTTCATACTACGAAAATGACGATATTCAGCTTCGTGTAAACTTTGACAATGAAGTTACTGTTACAGACGGCAGAACAGCTGACATCTACACAACAGCCGCTAAAAAGACAGCAGACGGCTATATAGTTGAAGTTGCAATCCCGACAATAAACGGTGGATTTACAGCAGGTCAGGTTATCGGTTATGATGTTCAGATTAATGATGACAATGGTGAGGGCAAGAGAACAGGTATTGCAAACTGGAGCGACCTTACAGGTCAGGGTTATATCAATACAGCAGGATTTGGTACACTTGAGCTTCAGACAGGCGATGATGACATTCAGACAGGTGACCTTAATGCAGACGGTGAAGTAAATACAGCAGATGTTGTACTTCTTCAGAAATTCCTTTGCAGAAAGGTTAAGACACTTGCTTTCTTAGCTGCGGCAGATATGGACAGCAATAACAAGATAAACGTATTTGACCTTATTGAACTTAAAAGAACTGTTATTAAATAATCATAAAAAGGACGCATTAAACATGCGTCCTCTTGTTTTTATAATAACAAACTAATTAAAAGCCACTTTTGACTTAATATCAAAAGTGGCTTTATAATTTTATGCTTATCTGAATTATTTACGGGAAATATTTTAACGGCGAAGTCTGTCAGCAGAATTTCTGATATCTTCAGCTGTTTCCTTGATGATATTACCTGATGTGAGAGTATTGTCAATATTACCGCTTACATGTGCAATAGCATCACTTAAATTATTGGCAACCTTTTCAATTTCCTTAGCAATTTCAAGAACTTTGGCACTTTCAGTATTAACAAGCTTTTCACTTTCGTCAATTGTACCTGTTGTGTTTCTTGTATTTGCGGCAAGAGTACGGATTTCCTGTGCTACAATAGAGAATGATTTACCTGCTTCTCCCGCACGTGCAGCTTCTACAGACGCATTCATTGAAAGAATATGTGTCTGGTCTGTAATACCCTTGATTGATTCAGAGATTTCTTTATACTGCTTGTTTACGTTTATAATACCATTTACAGCAGCATGAATTTCTTCACATTTCTGATTCAGAATACCGATAATCTCATTGATGTTATTCATCTCGTTGCTGTTAGTAACACAAAGCTCGTTTATGCCATTTGAATCGGCACAGATTCTTTCGATATTATCGGTAATTTCATTGATTGCACCGATAATCTGTTCGTTCTGTGACTGAATAGCAAGATTTGCATCGGCAGCCTGCTGATGTTCCAGTTCAATTTTCTTGATTGAGAACTGATGGCAATTTTCAGGGAAGTTAATTCCCTTGGCAATAGCACGAGCCATTTCCTCACATGTTTTATAACCACATGCACCGCAGTCAAAATGCTTGTCTGTATGTGTCTTTTTCATAAGTGCTGTATAAGCAGCATTGATAGCAGAATCACTTGCTGGAGCATTGTTTGTATTTTTAGCCGAATAATGTCTGATAAAGTCATCAAGCTTTAAATTTTTCTCAAACCATTTAAACTGCTTGTCAGCGTTGAAAGCTGTCTGTCTTTTACGTTCGTTGAATGAACTTGCTTCAAGGCATTCAGCCTTCCTCATATATGAGAACAGCTTACTTTCCTCAAAGTTTGTTCCGGGACCTGAAATACAGCCATGTGAACAGCTGAGAATATCATAAACGTCAGGTCTGTCGTTCTTTTCTGCTGCTGCATAGTAGTCAAGTTCTTCGTAAACATGGGAAACGCCTTCGCTGTTGCGTACGTCAAGACCCGGCATTACATTAAGCAGACAATCCTTGAGTCCGCCCGGCTTTGGATAAATTTTACCGCAGTATGAAGGAACATTGTCAAATTTAAACTTCTGAGATTTGTCATAGCTGAAGTTTCTTCTCATATAATCAACAAAATTTTTAAATGTTACAT
>JAZQZW010000059.1:0-4929 GCA_045634285.1 Oscillospiraceae bacterium | reverse complement strand
TCACTTGCATTCTGAACCTTAGGGAATGCTGTGATATCTCTTAAACTGTCGCAGCCGTGCATAACCATTGCAAGTCTGACAAGGCCGATACCAAGACCACCATGCGGAGGTGCGCCATACTTATAGGCTTCAACAAGGAATCCGAACTTGGCTTCGATTTCTTCATCTGAAAGCCCCAGAGCCTTGAACATCTTCTGCTGAAGTTCGTAATCTGTGATACGGATAGAGCCTGATGAAAGCTCAACGCCGTTTACAACAAGGTCAAATGCCTTTGCAAATACCTTTTCAGGTGCAGTTTCAAGATACTGTATACAATCATCATTAGGCATTGTGAATGGGTGGTGCATAGCTACATATGAATTTGTATCTTCATCATATTCAAAGAATGGGAATTCTGTAATCCAGAGGAAGTTGAATTTGTCCTTAGGGATAATATCAAGTTTCTTTGCAACTGCAAGTCTTACAGCACCAAGAACAGGAAGTGTTACCTTGTTCTTGTCTGCGATAATAAGGGCAGTATCACCCTTTTCACAGCCTATTCTGTCAAGAATAGCCATAAGCTCATCTTCGCTGAAGAACTTACCGAATGAACATGTAGGCTTTTCATCAACCCATCTTACATAGGCAAGACCTTTAGCACCGATACCACGTACCATTTCTGTAAGCTTGTCAATTTCCTTTCTTGTAAGAACAGTAGCTGAATTTTTGGCTACAATTGCTCTTACGCTGCCGCCATTTTTAACAGCGTCTGCAAACACACCAAAGCCACAGTCTGCAACCATATCAGAAAAGTCCTGAATTTCCATTTCAAAACGTGTATCAGGCTTGTCAGAACCATATCTGTTCATGGCTTCTGTATAGCTGAGTCTTGGAAGTGGTGTAGGAATGTCAATATCAAGTACATTCTTGTAAAGGTATGAGATAAAGCCTTCTGTCATTGAGAGGATATCCTCAACGTCAACAAATGACATTTCAAGGTCAATCTGAGTAAATTCAGGCTGTCTGTCTGCACGTAAGTCCTCATCTCGGAAGCATCTTGCAAGCTGGATATATCTGTCCATACCTGCGATCATAAGAAGCTGCTTGTAAATCTGTGGTGACTGTGGAAGTGCGTAGAACTTGCCGTTATGAACTCTTGAAGGGATAAGGTAATCTCTTGCGCCTTCAGGAGTTGACTTCATCATCATCGGTGTTTCAATTTCTGTAAAGTCATTGGCATAGAAATAATCTCTTGCTGCCTTTGCAATCTTATGACGCATTATGAGATTCTGCTGAAGTACAGGACGTCTTAAATCAAGGTAACGGTATTTAAGTCTTAATTCCTCGTTTACCTTTGTTTCATTCTGGACTTCAAATGGTGTTGTATGTGATTTTGCAAGAATACGTAAATCATCAACGATAATTTCAATTCTGCCTGTCGGAATATCAGGGTTTATGCTCGAACGTATTGCTGTTGTACCGTGTGCCATAAGAACATATTCCATGTGACATGTTGAAGCTTTCTTGAAAAGCTCTCTGTCTGTTTCATCGTTGAAAGCAAGCTGTACAATACCTGTCTTGTCACGAAGGTCGATAAAGATAAGGTTGCCGAGGTTACGTACCTTCTGTACGAAACCGCCTACTGTTACCTCAATACCTTCCTGTAAAACCTCTCCGCAGTAGATGCTGCGCTTTAATCCATTCATGTTATCTGCCATTGTTTTTCTCCATTCCGCCGTTTTTACGGCAAATCAGCGTGATTTCTCACGCTGAATAAAATTTATCAGATTTCGTCAATCACATCTTCAAACATGCTTGAAACAGCAATATCTGAAAAAGTATCAACAAATGTTTCGTCAAGTTTAATGTCAAGCTGTTCACCTGACTTCATATTTTTAAGTTTAGCAGCCTTTGAAGTAATCTCATTGTCGCCAAGTACGATTGTAAAGTCTGCGCCAAGCTTGTCGGCATATTTCATCTGTGCCTTAAGACCTCTGCCTACTGTATCGTACTCTACATAGAATCCCTCATCTCTGAGTGACTTTGCAAGCTTCATGGCAACAGGAACAGCCTGTTCGTCCATAGGTGCAATATAGAGATTACAGCCTGCATCTTCTTCAAAATCAAGTCCCTGATTTTCCATAGTGAGAATAAGTCTTTCAAGACCCATACCGAATCCGAGTGCAGGTGTATGCTGACCGCCGAGCTGTTCAATAAGACCGTCATAACGTCCGCCGCCACAGATAGTACCCTGTGCGCCGATATCCGTTGTAACAAACTCAAAAACAGTTTTTGTATAGTAGTCAAGACCTCTTACAATCTTAGGGTCAACTGTATATTCAATACCTAAATTTTCAAGGTATGATTTAAGCTTTTCAAAATGGTCCTTGCATTCGTCGCAGAGATAATCAAGAATCATAGGAGCGTCCTTTGCAATATCCGAACAGATAGGGCTCTTGCAGTCAAGAATACGCATAGGATTCTTTTCAAGTCTTGAAAGGCATGTTTCACAAAGCTCGTCCTTTTTGTTTTCAAAATAAGCCTTGAGTGCCTTATGATATTCTGCACGACAATGCGGACAGCCGATAGAATTGATTCTCAGCTCAACATTTTTTATGCCGAGGAAATTTATAATGTCATTTGCAAGTGAAATTACATCAGCATCGGCAGACGGAAGTGCACTTCCTGCCATTTCAACACCGAACTGGTGGAATTCTCTCAGACGTCCTGCCTGTGGACGTTCATGTCTGAAGCAGGAAAGTATGTAAAACACCTTCTGTGGCATTGCTTCATTTAAAAGACCGTTCTGCATCATACAACGGATTGTACCTGCTGTACCCTCAGGACGAAGTGTAAATTTTGTTTCCTTTGCTATAACCGAATACATTTCCTTCTGAACAACGTCGGTTGTTTCACCTACACTTCTCTGAAAAAGCTCTGTGTTTTCAAATGTAGGAACACGTATTTCCTTAAATCCGTAGCCGGTTGCAATTTCCTTTACAACATGCTCAACCGTATGCCATTTGTGAATGTTTTTCGGTGTTACGTCTTCTGTGCCGTTTGGTCTTTTGATAGTAAGTGCCATTAAGATTCTCCAGTCATTTATATCTATTTTTATATTTTACGCAAAAATTATATGCGTGGGTTGCCGATTTCTCTCCAATCAAGGTCGCCTCTTTCAAGAGCGAGGATAAGAGCTTCTGCTGTTGCGATATTTGTTGCAACAGGAACGTTGTGAACGTCACAAAGTCTTAAAAGATTGATGTCGTTAGGTTCAGTTGACTTAGGATTGATAGGGTCACGGAAAAAGATGAGAACATCTATTTCGTTGCAGGAAATTCTTGCGCCAATCTGCTGACCGCCGCCCTGTGAGCCGCTTAAGTAACGGACAATTTCAAGTCCTGTTGCTTCGCTTACAAGCTTTCCTGTTGTTCCTGTTGCACAGATGTTGTACTTTGAAAGAATTCCGCAGTATGCTGTGCAGAACTGAACCATAAGTTCCTTCTTTGAGTCGTGGGCAATTAATGCTATTGTCATTTAAAGTTCCTTTCTTATTACCTTTTAAATAAATTAAATAAAATGTAATATTCGTTTTATTTATTCTCAAATGTTATTGTATAATGCTTTGTACAATTTAAAATATGTTAAATCCTAAAAATACTTTTTCATATTTTATTATACCATAAAATCAGTAAAAGTCAAAGAAAAAAATGCTGTAATTATTAAAATTGTTTAATTTCGACTATTTTAAATGTTAAATGTTGTTTATAGTGACAATTCTTAAAATTGTTGTGGACAATCACTCGTTTTTATGTCACTATTATATAAAAAGGAGGGATTGTATGAAAAAATCAAGGAAAATATTTTCAGCCATAGCAGTAATATTTATGCTGTGTTTTACCGCAGGCATTTCAGCTCAAGAAGTGAATGTAAATCCTGAAGAACTTTCTCAGGCTCAGAGTGCAATTGAATATTTTGCAGAGCTTACAGAAGGTTATACCATTGACAATTCCTTCAATCTTGAAGGATATGATTTAAATTCAGCCTATAAAGCTTACTGGGTAAGAGATCTTATAATTGAAGAATATAAGGAAAGTGGAAAATTCAGAGATTTGCTGTCAGAGGATTTTCGTATATGTGTTCCGGGTACCTATAACACCATAACTCTTGTTCCGAATGATGATGGTGTTCTGGAAGTGGCAGGTACAGCACTTATTGGTGACGATTATACAGAGCTTGACTGGTATGAGGAAACGGATAAAATCAAAGCGCAGATAAATGAAGAAATCGATGAAATTGTTTTTGCAGAATCGGCAGTATATCATCTTCAGATGATATATGTAAACACAAATGAAAATCAATATATTGTGCCGTATTTTATGGGGCTGTTTGGAGAAATAGACGAAGAAATAAGCACACGGCTTACAAACGGAAAGCTGTATACGGCAGAGGAATTTGTTGAGGGCATGGATAAAATCTATGACCTTGAAAACAATGACCCCGAAGCCTGCGGCGGTATACCATACAAGCCGCTTGAAACCCAAAGCACAGAAATATCATCTTCCGAAACAACGGAAACATCTGTTCAGACGGAAAGTACACCGAAAGAAAGCAACGCCTTTATATACATAGCAATAATTATTTCTGCTGCTTTTGTGGTGCTGGCTGTTGCGGAGATTGCTGTTTACAGAAAGATGAAAAAGAGGTATAAGTGAAGATTATAAGGGCGGCTGTTAGCCGCCTTTTTGTGTGCCGAATAAAAAGCAAATCAGTTATACAGGTAAGGTTGGTGGTTGTAAAATGAATGTGGTGTTGTGGTCAAGCATTTTTGTAACACCCTGACCTAATTTTTCGGCTGTAGTAATTATGCATCATAGCGAGCTTCGAAAGGTGTTTTGTAATTATTATAAGAATGCGGTCGTATATGATTGTAATGAACATACGCAAATT
>JAZQZW010000058.1:0-12681 GCA_045634285.1 Oscillospiraceae bacterium | reverse complement strand
GCATGTCTTGCAGGAGAAATTCCGTCGTATCTTATTGACGGTAATTATGAGGCGGCAAAACAATCGGCACAGGAGTATCTTGATATATTCGGCAGGGATAACTTCTTCCTTGAAATACAGAATCACGGGATAAACGAACAGAAGCAGATAATTCCACAGCTTTGCCGTATTTCAAGGGAACTGGATATTCCTCTTGTTGCAACAAATGATGCACACTACATTGAAAAAGAGGAGGCACAGGTGCAGAATCTTCTTATGTGTATTCAGATGAAAAAGACAATCTATGAGGAAAACCCTATAAAGTTTCCAACAGAGGAATTTTATCTTAAATCCACACAGGAAATGCATGAGCTTTTCTCACAGTTTCCGGGCGCAGTAGAAAATACACGCCGTATTGCAGACAGGTGTAATGTTGAATTTGAATTCGGAGTGATAAAGCTACCTGCATTCAGGATTGAGAGCGAAGATGACAATACAGCCTTTTTCAGAAAAATATGCTTTGACGGACTTGTGAAAAGATACGGGGAAAATCCGTCGGAACATGTATTGAAACGTATGGAGTATGAGCTTGACGTTATCATAAAAATGGGTTATGTGGACTATTTTCTGATAGTATGGGATTATATAAAATACGCAAGGGATAACGATGTTCCCGTAGGGCCGGGGAGAGGCTCGGGAGCAGGAAGTATATGTGCCTATGCAATCGGAATTACCGATATCGACCCTGTGAAGTACAATCTTCTCTTTGAACGTTTCTTAAATCCTGAAAGGGTAAGTATGCCTGACTTTGATATCGATTTTTGTATTGAGGGAAGACAAAAGGTTATTGATTATGTGGTAAACAAGTATGGAACTGACAGGGTTTCTCAGATTATTGCTTTTGATACTCTCAAGGCAAGGGCTGCCATCAAGGATACAGGAAGAGCGTTAGGTCTTCCTATGCAGTTCAGAAATGAGGTTTCTTCACTTGTGCCAAAGGATATAAAAATCACTCTGAAAACTGCACTTGAAAAAAGCTATGAACTGCGTAAGCTTTATGAAACAAATGTTACTGCAAAAAAAATGATAGACCTTGCAATGAAAATTGAGGGTATGCCGAGAAATGATACAGTACATGCGGCGGGTGTTGTTATTTCGGGAGTGCCTGTCACCGACCTTGTTCCTGTAAAGGTTAGCAGTGATACTGTTATAACTCAGTACACAATGACAGGACTTGAAAGACTTGGACTTCTTAAAATGGATTTTCTGGGACTTCGAAATCTTACAATCATAAAGCATTGTTGTGAAAAAATAAGAGAAACAAATCCGAATTTTGATATAAATAAAATCCCTGTTGATGATAGAGAAACATTTGAAATGATGTCAAGAGGAGATACAACGGGCGTATTTCAGTTTGAAAGCTCGGGTATGAGAAATGTACTTTCAAGACTCAAGCCCGAAAGTATTGAGGATCTGATAGCAGTTATCTCCCTTTATCGTCCGGGACCATCAGAATCCATACCGAAATATATCCAAAATAAGCATAATCCTAAAAGTATAAAGTACAAGCATCCTATGCTTCGTGATATACTTGATGTAACCTACGGCTGTATGGTTTATCAGGAACAGGTAATGGAAATCTGCCGTAAACTTGCGGGATATTCCTACGGCAGAGCTGACCTTGTACGTCGTGCCATGGCAAAGAAAAAGCATGATGTAATGGAAAAGGAAAGACACAGCTTTATCTTCGGTGACAGCGGTGAAAACGGCAGTTCACCTTGCTGTGGGGCAGTTGCCAACGGTGTTCCTGAGGAAACGGCAAATGAGATTTTTGATGAGATGAGCAGCTTTGCATCATACGCATTCAACAAGTCACATGCGGCGGCTTATGCCTACCTGTCCTATCAGACAGCATATCTTAAATGTCACTATGTAAAGGAATATATGGCAGCCCTCATTTCAAGTGTTATCGACAATACAGACAAGCTTACCGAATATATAAACGAATGCAAAAAATATGGTATAGCCGTTTTACCACCGAATATAAACAAAAGTTCAGAGGAGTTTACAGTAGAGGGTGACAATATCCGTTACGGACTTCTCGGTATTAAAACACTTGGCTCTGGAGTAATCAGAGAAATTATTGAAAACAGAGAAAAATACGGCGATTTTGTCAATCTGCAAAGCTTCTGTCAGCGTATGGCTGAAAGCAGAATCAGCAAGCCTGTAGTTGAATATCTGATAAAAGCGGGAGCTTTTGACGATATGGGTGCAAACAGACGTCAGATGATGGGGAATTACCTTTACATCATGGATGCGGCTGACCTTTATTCAAGCTCAAACGTTGCAGGACAGATAAGCATGTTTTCAGATGACAGCGGCAGAGATACCGGAATATTTGATGAGTTCAAGCCGATGCCTGAGTTTGATATGTCTGATATGCTTTTCCTTGAAAAGTCTGTACTTGGTATGTATATTTCAGGGCATCCCACAGACACTTACAAAACTTCACTTTCTCTTATGCATCTGCCAACAGCTTCAGAAATTGTTTCAAAGCTTTCAGAAAGAAAATACACCAATGACACCCCTTTGAGTATATGTGGGGTTATTGATGAATGTTCGGTTGCAAACAGCAATTCAGGCAAAAGGAGAGCCTATGTTACAATAAACGATATTTCTGGAAATGTTACCTGTCTTGCATTTCAGAGTACACTTTTTATGTATGAAAAAAAGTTAACTGAGGGTGGAATTGTTCTTATAAAGGGCAGGGTTTCTGTAAATCCCAAGTATAAGGATACTTTTGTCATAGATGAGGTTTATGATGAAGAAGAACTGAGAAAAATTCTGGAAAGCAAAAAGCTTTGCATAAAGATAAGCAGTACGGATAATGAAAAAATATCACAGCTTTCTGAAGTTTTCAGCAGGCATATCGGAAAAAACAGCGTTTGTTATTATCTTACCGATATGAAAAGACTTGTAAAACCCAAAAATATTACTGATGTTTCTGTAGATAATAAACTTTTGGAGGAAATTTCTAAGGTGATAGGTATTGAAAATATCGGGCTTATAGATTAAATGAACAGAAAATAACAAAAAAAATTCATTATTTTGGCATGAAAAGACTTGACAAAAATCAGAAATGTAGTACAATAATATATAGGTGAAAGTATAGTTCTAAAACTGTACTCTGGACGGTCTGTGAAAAGCCTGTCCTTATGGGGCTGTAAAAATGCGCACCCGAACTTGATATTAATTGCCGTATGGCAGATAGGAGTTATTACAATGATAAAGAAGATTGGTATTTTAACAAGCGGCGGCGACGCACCTGGTATGAATGCGGCTGTAAGAGCAGTAGCAAGAGCAGCTATGAGAAAGGGTATGCAGGTTTACGGTATCCGCAGAGGTTATAACGGTCTTATTAACGGTGACGTTTTTGAAATGAATGAAAGAAGCGTTTCAGATATTATTCAGAGAGGTGGTACATGCCTTTATACAGCAAGATGCCCTGAGTTCAGAACTGAAGAAGGTGTTGAAAAGGCTGTTAAGTCATGTCAGGAACTCGGTCTTGAAGGTATTGTAGTAATCGGTGGTGACGGTTCATTCAGAGGTGCTGCTGACCTTTCAGCAAAGGGCATTCTTTGTGTTGGTCTTCCTGGTACTATCGATAACGATATCGCTTGTACAGACTATACTATCGGTTATGATACAGCTATGAATACTGTTGTTGAAATGGTAGACAAGCTCAGAGATACAACTCAGTCACACGACAGATGCAGCGTTGTTGAAGTAATGGGCAGAAGAGCAGGCTATATCGCTCTTAATGCAGGTATCGCTTGTGGTGCTACTGCTATCATCACAACAGAAGTGCCTTATGACCTTGACGAAGTTGCAAAGAAGATGCTTGAATCACAGAAGACAGGCAAGCAGCACTTTATCGTTATGGTTTCAGAAGGTATCGGCAATTCTGAACAGATTGCAAGAGTTCTCGAAGAAAAGACAGGTATCGAATCAAGAGCTACAATTCTCGGTCACGTACAGAGAGGTGGTTCACCAACTGTAAGAGACAGAGTTGTTGCAAGCCAGATGGCGTATTATGCTGTTGAACTTCTTTCACAGGGTAAGGGCAACAGAGTTGTTGGTATGAGAAAGTCAGAAATGGTTGACTTTGATATTCAGGAAGCACTTTCAATGAAGAAGCCTTTTGAAGAAGAACTTTACCATATTGCTGGTGAAATCGCATTCTAATTTCTTTTTATAAATAATTTAAAGTAAAATTTCGCGAAGCTTGGTATGATTTACATGTAGGCTTAATCGCGATTATGTCCCGCTGGGGTCACCCGGTAATTATTACAGAGTAGGAAGCTGTGCGTTAAGTGTCTGACAGACGGGGAGTTGCTGTCAGGACGAAAAGTTGGAAAACTTGCGGTACAGTTTCCGCATCCCGCTTAATATGACTTATAAGGGCGGTATTGCGTGTTCTGTGCAATACCGTTTTTTACCTTCTTTTTCATGTCATACTGAGTGTGGAAAAGGAGGTATTTTTATGTCAACAAAAACTAAAAGCATATCATCGGATTTTAAAATATTCACAAATGTAAGGGTACTTGTTGTGACGGCTCTTTTTATTGCCATGAGCATTGTACTTGGAAAGTTTCTGTCATTTACAGCAGGGCCTGTAAGAATAAGTTTTGAAAATCTTACAGTACTTTTATCGGGATTTATGTTCGGACCTGTTGTCGGACTTGTAACAGGTGCAGTAGCTGATATCATCGGCTGTATTTTGTACGGATATGCGATAAACCCGTTGATTACGGCAGGTGCAGCACTTGTAGGTCTGGTTTCGGGAGCTGTTTCACACTACACATTTAAAAACAGACTTCTTCCAAGAACTGCACTTTCAGTAGGGCTTGCACATTTAATCGGATCTGTTATTGTGAAATCAATCGGCATGTATGTATATTTCGGATATACACTTCCTATGCTTGCACTTCGTATTCCACTTTATATAGGAATAGGTCTGGTAGAGTTTTATATTATTTATTTGCTTATGAAAAATAAATCATTTATAAAGCAGATGGAAAAGGTGCGAAGAAGATGAATTATAATGAAGTTCTGAAATATCTTGAAAAAGCATCGGTGAAGGGGAGTGTTCTTGGACTTTCAAGGATTGAAGATCTTCTTGAATTACTGGGTAATCCTCAGGATAAGCTGAAAATAATTCATGTTTCGGGTACAAACGGAAAAGGCTCTTTTTCAGCCATGCTTTCGGCAATCTTATATGAAGCAGGATACAAGGTCGGCAGTTTTTCATCACCTTCACTTGTTACTTTAAATGACAGCTTTCGCTTAAATTGTAAAATTGTATCTGATGATTATTTTGCAGAGGTTTTAAGCGAAGTTATAGAAAAGGCTGGGAGCATATCCGACAGCCCGACGGAATTTGAACTGCTGACAGCAGCGGCTTTTCAGATGTTTTGTAAAAGCAACTGTGATATATGTATCATTGAGTGTGGGCTTGGTGGTGATACGGATTCAACCAATGTTATAAAAAAGCCTGTTTTGTCTGTTATTACAAATGCACAGCTTGACCATTGTGGAATTTTAGGAAATACTCTTTCGGAAATCGCAGCCCATAAGGCAGGAATTATAAAACAGGGCTGTAACGTGCTGTATGGTGGTGAACAGGGTGAAGCTTATGGGATTATAAAAAGCTATGCAGATAAAATGAAATCAAAGCTTTATGTTACCGATAAAACAGAAATTTCCGGTGTGCGCTGTGACATAAACGGTACAAAGCTTAGCTATGGTGAGTATGATGGTTTGCAGCTTTCGCTTGTGGGGACTTATCAGGCTGAAAATGTTGCAAATGTTATTACTGCTGTTGAAATTCTGAAAAAGAAAGGTCTTGAAATATCGAAGGATAGTGTTTATTCGGGTCTTGCAAACACTGAATGGCAGGGAAGATTTGAAGTAATAAGAAAAAATCCTCCTGTTATTTTTGATGGTGCCCACAACCCATGTGGCATGGAGGAAGCAGTAAAAACCATAAAAAGCTGTTTTGGCAATCAGAAGATTGCTGTGCTTATGGGAGTTATGGCAGACAAGGAATATAACCTTTATGCAGATATGCTTAAAGATGTGACGGATATTGTTTTTACTGTAACGCCTGATAACCCACGTTCACTTGAAGCAAACAAACTTGCAGACTATTTTAATAAAAAAGGAATTTGTGCTGTGGCTTGTGAGAAATTTTCTGACGGACTTGAAAAGGCTGTTGATTATGCAGAAAATAAAAATATGCCACTTGTTGTTATGGGGTCACTTTATATGTACAGGGAATTTAAAGATAACTTTTGAGGATTGTGTAAAGCAATCCTTTTGTTTTGCAAAGACAAATTTTAAAATAGTACTTGTTTTTTTGTATATTTTGCGATATAATTATTATTATACTGTTTTGAAAGGAGACATAAAATGAATAAAATAGGCTTTATCGGTGCCGGAAATATGGGCGGTGCCATTATGAAGGGGATTTCAAAAAGCGCTATGAGTGAAAACTGTGAAATATACGCTTTTGATATGGATAAAGAAAAGCTAGCTTCACTTTCGGAATTCGGGGTTAAAGCTTCTGAAAGTGCTAATGAAATATGCGACAACTGTGATATTGTATTTCTTGCGGTTAAACCACAGGTTTTTGAGGACGTTTTACTTTCTTTAAAAGACCACGCAAAGACAGAAACTGTATTTGTTTCAATTGCAGCAGGTATTACAGCTGAGTTTATAAGAAAAATTCTTGGTAACGATGAATTAAAGGTTGTACTTGTAATGCCGAATACACCACTTCTTCTTGGAGAGGGTGCAACTGCAATCGGACAGGCAGAAAATGTTCCTGAAGAAAAATTTCAGCTTGTATGCGATATTTTTGCTGAGTGCGGAAAGGCAGTTGTTGTTCCGGAAAGTAAAATGAAAGAGGTAATTGCATTAAACGGAAGCAGTCCGGCGTTCATTTATCTTTATGCAAAGGGCTTTATTGACTACGGTAAAAAGTCCGGTTTTGACGAGGAAACAGCCAAGGAGCTTTTTGCACAGTCACTTATCGGTTCTGCAAAGATGATTACAGAGTCAGGTTACAGCATTGATGAACTTATTAAAATGGTTTCTTCACCTGGCGGTACAACCCTTGCAGGACTTGACAAGCTGTATGAGGGTAAGCTTACAGAGATTGCTGACAATGCATGTGAAGCTTGCACAAAGAGAGCTTATGAGCTTGCAAAGTAGTCATAATTAAATAAAGTACAGCATATTCTTTTTAAAAAGGCATTTTGCCGTAGTTAAAAAGGAATGATGTACATGAAATTTTCAGACAGTAAAGTTTATTGTGTTTCAGCAAAAAAATGTGTTCCGCCTTTTGTTTTTATGCTTATGATACTTGCTGGGATAGTACTTGGTATTGTTATCATCTGCATATCGGACAAGACGGGTGAGTTTTATCGTCTGCTCTTTACCCATAATATTTTTAAAACAAGGGCAGATGTAGAATTTATAGATATATTTCTGAGAAATCTGTTTCCGCTTTTGTTTTTACTTGTGGTACAGTTCTTTTCGGGATATTTTGCGTTCGGACAGACTTTTGCGTATATCACTGCGGTTTACCGAGGACTTGCTACAGGGATTTCTGCGGTTTTTTCCTATATAGTGTTTGGCGGAAACGGATTTTTTGTTATACTTGCATCGATAATTCCGTTTGCGGTTGTGACTGCGGCGGTAATAATTCTTGGTGCAAGGGAAGCTGTAAGACAATCAAGGCAGGTTGCGGACTTTTCCTTTTTCGGTAAAAATGAAAATACTCCGCCTGATATGAAGCTTTATCTTATAAAATTTCTGGTGCTTGTAATTGCAGCGGTAATTTTCTCGTTTGCAGACGGAATAGTTACATATTTTTTATGGAACAGAATTTTTTACTGTTAAATAAATCAAGGAGTTAAAAATAAATGGGTTTATTTTATAAACATAATAAAACGGGTGCGGGTATAGAGAAAAATGCTCCCGAAAAAAGCAGGATTGTAGTATACTTTGAAATACTGCTGAGAAAATTCTGGAAGATGATTACGGTAAATTTACTGTATTCCGTATTTTTACTTCCGCTTGTGCTTGTGTTTTATGCACTCTTCTATATGAATGATTTTACTTCAAAAATTGTGGTTGCGGGAGCATCACTTCTGGCGTTTATACTGGTGTTCGGACCTGCTACTGCCGGAGTTTTCAAGATAATGCGTAACTACGCTCTTGAAAGGCATTCGTTTATTCTTACCGATTTCAAAAAGGCTTTCACTGAAAACTATAAAAAATCGGTAATAATGGGACTTATTGATATTGTGGTAATGTTTTCGGTTTACGCTGCAATTAAGGTTTATCCGAATATGGCACAAGTACAGGACAGCTACTTAATGTACGTTCCTATGGTGCTGAGTATAAGCCTTGGAATCGGTGTTGTTTTCATCAGTTTTTACAGTTATTTGCTGATTGTTGCGACAGATGTTTCTTTTAAAAATGTAATCAGAAATTCAATTGTTCTTACATGTCTTGCCATTAAGAAAAGTTTGATTTCGTTTGTTATAACAATTGTACTTGCAGCAGTTTTTGTTGTTCTTACAATTTACAATCTTTATACAATCGTAGCACTTCCGTTTGTTCCGGCGGCAATTATTATTTTTACAATCACATTCAATTCATATCCGATTATTCAGAAGTATGTTATCAATCCTTACTATGAACAGAAGGGTGAGAAAAATCCTGAACTTGCTGATGAATTTGAAGAAGATGAGGTTGTTTTTGAGGATATGGGTGGTAAGGAAACACCTGTTGATAATTCAAAAAAGGGTAAAAAAGGAAAGACAGTTTCATAAAAATAATGACGGCAGTTATGCCGTCATTATTATTTATACTAAGCTTATAAATTTATAAGCATGGTAAGTCTGTTTTTCAGATTTACATCAGCACTGCCTGAGTCAAAATCAATGCTTGAAATCATAATATCTTTTATTCTTCGTTGCAGGGAAGAATACATACCCTTTCCGAAAACATGATTCGGCATACACCCGAAGGGCTGGACACAGGCTATCCTGTTTGTTACACATCTGTTGATATTTACAATTTCTCCTGAGATAAGCCACCCGTCTGCAATATTGCAGTTGAAGCTGACATAATCGGCAGAGAATTTTTTAAACTCATAAAAAGAATCACAGCAAAGAAAGTTATTTTCCCTTAATGCCGAAACCATAAATGACTGAATTTTTGACAGATATTCTATTACGGTTTTATAGCCGTAGCCAATCAGAGTTCCGCTTTCTGCAAGGTGGGTATCAAGGTAATAAAGCAGATACCATGAAAAACCGTTGATGTAACAGCTACACCCTTCATTTTTCAGATAATTGCAGACATCTTCATTCCCAAGATGGCAGTACTTTATGTAAAGCTCTCCCACAATGCCGATAATCGGCCTGGAAGTTTTAATTGTTTCAATTTCAGAAAAGTCATCTGCAATTTCATAAAAGAGCCTTTTCATCTTCTTGGCAGAAAGAATGCTTCCCTCAAGAAGTCCTGTTCTGAGCCGTTCAGTCCATTTCTGTACTTTTTTGTCCGTTTCACCTTTGTTTTTTTCATAGGCGGCAATCTGGTTCTGAAGTATCATGAGAATATCTCCGTACATAACAGCAGCAAGTCCTCGTCTTATCATTCCGATATCAATTTTCAGCTTGTTGCCCTTTTCAAGCCCTTTGAAATTCAGGGATATAATGGGGATATGCTCAAAGCCTGAAAGTTTAAGCGCCTTTCTTATCATGTGAATGTAGTTAGACCCACGACATGCATCACCTGCCTGAGGTATCATAAGGGCGATATTATCACCGTATTTTCCACTTTTCAATGCAGAGATAAACTGTCCCGTAATAAGAATGACAGGGTAGCATAGGTCGTTATGAAGGTGCTTTAGTCCTGTATGGGCAATGTTGTTTTCCTCTTCGAGAACGACAGCTTCGTAATTATCGGAGCAGAATGCGTATCTCAGCAAAGGAAAGTGAAAGTCAAGCATTGCCGGAATGAGAATTGTTAATTTCTTTTTCATGAGTTCTCCTTAGAAAGAGTATTTGAAATATGTTTTTAAAAGCTTATGGTACGTAATCGTTGAAAAGATTATACATTATTTTACAGGAAATGTCAATTTTTATTGACATACTTTAGGTATGGTTGTATAATTATAGAAAATATATAACAATGGAGGTATGGACATGAAACTTAAAAAACTTTTATCTGTAATGGCTATGTCTTTGTGCATCATGAATACAGGATTTATATCTGCTGATGCTATAGCGTCGGAACATATAGCTTACAACGACTGTCTTACTTATCAGAAGATTGATACAGAAAATGACGGAATTTACGATTATGCCCGGATTTCAGATTGTGCTGAAGATGTGATAAATGTTGAAATTCCTTCTGAAATAGAAGGCTTACCGGTTACTGAAATATGGTCATTTGCATTTATGGATTGTGTAAATATTAAAGAAATTATGATTCCGGAAGGGGTGACATTTATTGCAAACCAGGCTTTTTACAATTGCACATCTCTTGAAAGTGTATCAATTCCTGACAGTATTACAAGAATAGGATATGAAGCCTTTTACAATACAAGATTGTATGAAGAACAGACGGGTATAAAGTATGTCGGTAACTGGGTTGTGGGAATAGATAAAAATGTTTATCCGTCTGCTGAAATTATTGATGGTACAAAGGGAATAGCAGATGATGCATTTGCACATCATTGTTATATTGAAAGTGTAATACTTCCGGAAGGATTTGAATTTATAGGAGAAAATGCTTTTTTTGACTGTTCTGCTCTAAAAAGTATTAATATTCCTGACAGTGTTGCCGTTATCGAAAGATTTGCCTTTAGTGAATGTGGCAACCTTGAAAGTATTGCTATTCCGAAAAATACAAATGAAATTGGCGAATATGCATTCAGTTTATGCGCAAATCTGAAGTCGATAAACGTATCGGAAGATAATGAGAATTATTGTGATGTTGATGGTGTACTGTACAATGCACAGATGACAGAGCTTATTCATTATCCTGCATCAAGGGAAGGGTCTGAATATTCGTTACCGGATACAGTTGAGAGGATATGTTCATTTGACGGCTCAAAAAATCTAAAAAAAATAACACTTCCTGAAAGTGTCAGGAAAATCGGAATGGGTGCATTTTGTCTTTGCAACAGCCTTGAAAATATTGTGATACCTGAAAGTGTATCGGAAATCGAATACGCAGCTTTCTCATGTTGTGAACATCTTGAAAGTGTAACAGTAATGAATAAAGAATGTGAAATTTATGATGATTACGATACTATCAGTATTGATTCGGTAATTTATGGCTATGAAAATTCCACAGCACAGAAATATGCAGAAAAATATAACAGGGAATTTGTTTCGATAACAAAGCTGGTTAACAGCTTTTTACTTAAAAAAGATGAAATTACTCAGACAGAATGCGAAATTATAGATATGAATAAAGACGGTAAATACAATGTTTTTGATTATATCATTATGAAAAGAAAGATGAAATAAAATTTCTGAATAATAAAATTTTGTATTTTATTCGCACTTCGTGCTTAAAGCTGCAAATTCAGTTAAAGCAGAAGTGACATAAAAGTTTATGCTAAGCTTTTTCAGCTTTGCATACTGTTTATATTTAACTATCACTTCGTGCTTAAAGTTACAAATTCAGTTAAGGTAACTGCGACACAAAAGTTTTTGCCAAGCTTTTTTCAAAAAGCGGGAAAAAAGGTCTTTACAAATGAAAAAAGATGTGATATAATGTAATTGTGCTGTTTACATGGATTTGGGGTTAAGCCCTTTTGGGAGTTTACCTGCCCAATTCTAAGTTCAGCATAAATATTCAAAGAGGTGAAAGAAATGCTTTTAAAAGAAGAAAAGACAGCCGTTATCGAGGCTAACAAGACACACGCAAATGACACAGGTTCTCCTGAAGTACAGATTGCTATTCTCACAAGAAGAATCAACGATCTTACTGAACATCTCAAGGTTCACAAGAAGGACCACCACTCAAGAAGAGGTCTTTTAAAGATGGTAGGTCACAGAAGAAACCTTCTCGGCTACCTCAAGAAGAAGGACATCAACAGATACCGTGCAATCATTGAAAAGCTCGGCATCCGTAAGTAAGTTTATTAAAGGCAGTCCGGAGAAATCCGCTCTGCCTTTTAAACCATTCTAAGCAAGTAAAAAGAAGAAAAAAACAAATGCAGTAGTGATATTAGCATTAAACTGTGAGCCTGATTTTCAGACGCAGAGTTTATTGCTAAATTTACTGCTGTATTAACGGAGGCATTTTTATGTTTGAAAATTACAGAACTTTTAAAACAACATTTGCCGGCAGAGAACTCGTTGTAGAAACAGGAAAGACATGCGAACTCTCAAACGGCTCATGCTGGGTACACTACGGTGAAACAGTTGTAATGGCTAACGTTACAGCAAGTCCGAAGCCAAGAGAAGGTGTTGACTTTTTCCCACTTTCAGTTGACTATGAAGAAAGACTTTACTCAGTAGGTAAAATCCCGGGTTCATTCACAAAGAGAGAAGGAAAGCCTTCTGAAAAGGCTATCCTTACTTCACGTATGGTTGACAGACCTATCCG
>JAZQZW010000057.1:0-11985 GCA_045634285.1 Oscillospiraceae bacterium | reverse complement strand
TTTTAAAATCGGAGCAAAACGTGATAAGCTCGCTTAATCACGTTGCGACGATTGCAACCGTCGCAGGGAGTTTTGCTCCTCAGGGTTTCAGTGGGAGATTTATTCTCCTACTGAAAGTCTGAATGGAACCCGCCGCCTAAGAGGCGGGGGACATCTGCGACATGGTTATAAAAGAAAAAGCATTCGAATAACTATCCGAATGCTGTGATTTTTACAATAAAAATCCTCATCTCTCGGATAAACCGCAGGAATTAGCACCTTTCTTGATAAATCAATTAGGTTGCCGGGCTTCACAGGACCTGTTCCTCCACCACTCTTGATAAGGCGAAATATTTTTCTTGATATTATTATACAATATATGACACAGTTTGTCAATAAAAACTTTTAAAATGGAAAATTTTTATAAATTTTTCTCGGCAAGCTTTTTTGCAATAGACGCCGCATCTCTTACATTTACAATACCATCACCATTAAAATCTGCTGTTTTTGGTAATTTATCCCCTGTGCCACTTGCAAGCATACTTGCTATATATGCACAGTCACGTACTGTAAGTTCGTTATCTTCGTCAGCATCGCCTGTTACAACTGATTGGGTTGCAGTTGTGGTGCTTGTGGTTACTGTTGTTTCTGTTGCAGAAGATGTTGTAAGTTCGGTTGTTGTAAAGTCCGATTCGGTTACTGTTACTGTAAATATTTGTTTGGCAACAAATGTATAGTATCTTTTCTTGCATTCTTCCGTAGGGGTTATTGTTATTGTGTATTCACCGCATTTGGTATTATCAAAAGCAGAAGTATCAACTACGAATAAATCAGGATAATTAAGTGGATTTACATTTTCAACTGCGGTGTAATAATATATATTGTTCGGATTAGCTGTAAAACCACCAGGATAATATTTAATTGTCATTTCAAGTCCGTTTAAATCAAGTTCTTCACCGATAATATAGGATAATTTATCAGGATAATTATCTATGGTAAAATATCCGAACCGCTCTACCACATATGTCATAACTGTAACTGAAGTTTGCAGAGATATACTTGTTGATACGGTTGTTAATGTACTTTCGGTTGTTGTTTCTGAAACAGTTGTAGAAACTGTTGGGCTTACAGTCGTGGTAGTTGTTTCAGCTTCAACAGGCTGCACAGCAGTTGTAACTGCCGTTTCTTCATCAACTGCAACAAATGTAAATCCATTATCTTCAGCATATACTTCAGCAGCTGTTCCTGTATATCCCTTTATAGTGAAACCATTTATTTTTTTATAAGTTTCTTCATCTTGTACATATCCAAAAGCTTGCACGCCTATATTCCTAACACTTTCAGGAATAATTACTTCTTTTATTGTAGGCTGCATAAAAAATGCTTTTTCACTGATTTCTACTACTGTATAACCATTGATTTGATTTGGAATAGTTAACGTATCGTCTGTTGTACCCAGTTGGTAAAAGGTTATCATTGCTTCATCATTATTAATTTCATATGAAAAATAACCGCTTTCTTCCAAATGTAATACTTCAGCACTAACATTAACATTACCAAATAAAACTGTAGTCAGCATACAAACCATTGCCGTAATACTAGCGATTTTCCTTTTGATGTTTTTAAACATATTTTCTCCTCAAAACGTATTTTGTATTTATATTATATCAGTATTAACATAATTTTTCAAGTAATAAAAAAACCGACAGCATATAAACTGTCGGCTTAATGGTTGAATTATTCTTCTGATGAAGTTTCTTCTTCTGTTTCTTCATCATCAAGTCCGAAGAAATCAAATTCAAGATTCTCACCACAGCATGGACATTCAATTGATCCTTCATCAAGCATTGGCTCATTGAGAACAATTGTATCTCCGCATGTAGGACAGCATACTTCATAAAGCTCTTCATCATCGTCAAAATCGAAATCGTCATCATCGAAATCGAAATCATCATCGTCGCAGCAACCACAGTCGCAGTCATCATCACAATCACAATCATAGTAATCTTCTTCAAGACCACCGAGATCCTCATCAAGAATATCACAAAGCTCTGTGAGTTCGTCAACCTGTGACTGAAGGTCGTCAATGCTTTCTACCATAAACTGCATAAGCTCAGCCATCTGGTTTAAAAGCTTGCCTTCCTTTGTAGTAGTGTCAATTTCAAGGCCGTCAAGCATACCCTGTAAATAAGACATTTTTTCGTTGAGATTCATAAAATAGCCCTCCCTTAAATTAGTTTTAATCTGATTTAAAGCTTAAAAATTAAGCTCTTTCCATGTATTCGCCTGTTCTTGTATCAATACGGATCTTGTCACCCTGGTTGATAAAGAGTGGCACTCTTACTTCTGCACCTGTTTCAAGTGTAGCAGGCTTTGTAGCGTTTGTAGCTGTATCGCCCTTTACACCAGGTTCAGTTTCTGTAATTTCAAGTTCTACAAATGTAGGTGGTTCAACTGCGAAAACCTTACCCTTGTATGAACAGATCTTACAAACCATGCCTTCCTTAACAAACTTGAAAGCATCGCCGAGAAGATCCTGACCAAGTGGTTCCTGGTCATAAGTTTCTGTATCCATGAAGTAGTAAAGGTCACCATCATTGTAAGAATATTCCATATCCTTTCTTTCGATGAAAGCTGTCGGATACTTTTCTGTTGGGTTGAATGAACGTTCAACAACACCACCTGTGATAACGTTCTTATACTTTGTTCTTACGAAAGCCGCACCCTTACCTGGCTTTACGTGCTGGAATTCAATAACCTGAACAACGTTACCATCAAGTTCAAATGTAACGCCGTTTCTGAAATCACCTGCTGAAATCATATTATAAACCTCCAAAATTTTAAGACTAAAAATACTGTTTGAAAATTTACAGTATTAGCTACATCTATTATACTACAAAACCAACTTTTTTTCAATACCTTTTTATAAAATTATCATTTTTTTAGGGCAATTTGTTAAATTTCGGCATGATTTTTCAGTAACTACAACGAAATCCTCTATTCTGACGCCGAATTTGTCAGGAAGATAAATTCCAGGCTCAACTGTAATTACATTGTAAGGCTCAAAAACCTTGTCTGAACGCTGTGACGCATTCGGAAGTTCGTGTACCTCCATACCCACACCATGCCCCAGTGAATGCCCGAAAGCCTCGCCGTAACCATGCTTTTCGATATAATCCCTTGCCACGCTGTCAAGCTGTTTGCCTGTAATACCGCTTTTCACCTTTGCAAGTGCCTCAAGCTGTGCCTCAATAACAACATTGTAAACCTTTTCCATTTCCTCTGTCGGCTGACCTACACATACCGTTCTTGTCATGTCACTGTGATATCCGTCATATACGGCACCAAAGTCCATAAGTACAAAATCACCCTTCTGCACCCTGTAATCAGAGGGAACGCCATGTGGCATTGAAGTATTCTTTCCTGCAAGTGCGATAGTTTCAAAGGACATAGCCTCTGCGCCGTTTTTGTACATGGTATTGTCAAGCATAAGAGATATTTCACGTTCTGTAACACCCTCACGAATGAAATTCAGAATCTCATCAAATGCCTTTTCGGCAATACGCTGTGCCTGCTGGATTTTTTCTATTTCCTGTTCTGTTTTGACCGTTCTCAGTCTTGAGATTTCCTCGCTGAGTTCATCTGTTGTTATAAACTCATATTCAGGCATTGACTTTTTGAACATTTCAAGACGATGAATGGACATTTCCATACTTTCAACAGCAACAGACTTTGCACCATGCTTTTCCATCAGTTCCTTTATCTGCTGAACAGTATTTGTCTGTTCAATGACTTCACATGCTGTAACGGTATTTCTTGCCTTTTCGATATATCGAAAATCTATCAGCAGATATGCCTTTTCAGGAAAGGCAAGAACAATCCCTGCCGATGACTTCATACCTGTGAAGTATCTTCTGTTGATGTCAGAGGTTATGAGTACTGCATCGGCATTCTGAGGAAATTCAAGCTTTTCAAATTTGTTCATTATAGGTCACCAGGGCGTCAACAGCCATAAAGTATGATGCTAAACCAAAACCTGAAATACTGCCCTTGCATACAGGGGCAATTACTGAATTTTTTCTGAATTCATCTCTTGCAAAAACGTTGCTGATATGAACCTCAATAACAGGAATTCTTATAGCTGAAATAGCGTCCCTTATAGCGTAGCTGTAATGAGTGTACGCACCTGCATTAAGCACAACACCGTCAAAATTCTTTCTTGCTGCATGGAGCTTGTCTATAATAGCACCCTCATGGTTTGACTGAAAAATCTCACACTGTATTTCCATGCTGTCAGCCTTGTCCATAAGCTTGTTGCAGAGTGCTTCGTATGTATCATCACCGTAAATACCCGGTTCACGTTCACCAAGTAAATTAAGGTTAGGACCGTTAATAACAAGAATTTTTTTCATAAAACTACTCCTATTTGTATTTATTGTATTCGGTTTTCATGGCAAGAGCATCTTCTGCCTGTGTTCCCGCACTTTCGCATATAAATGCAGGTGAAAGATTTTTCTTTGCCACAAGCTCCATAAGAGGCTCAAAATCAGGGCCGTACTCATTATCCTCAAATGTAAGATGCTTTTTTTCTCCACCCGGATTTGTAAACATGATTTTTGAAAAATGGCTGTGGAATATTTTAAGTCTGTCTGAGCCAAGCTTGTTTTCAACCTTGTCAAGCATTTCCTCATAATCGGATATACTTTTTATTGCTCCGAATGTTCTTGCGTTAAGATGCCCGAAGTCGATACATGGAATAAATGTATTATCAAGCAGACACATTTCAAGTACTTCATCAAGGTTTCCCAGCTGATTTGTCTTGCCCATGGTTTCAGGGCAAAAATGAATACTTTCAAATCCCTGTTCGATTGCCTGTTTTCTTGCACGTATCAAAGTATCCTTTGCAAGTTCAAGAGCTTCTTCTCTGCTCATTTTGGAGCATGAGCCGCTGTGTATCACTATTCTGTCTGCACCAATTCTCATAGCCGCATCACAGCTCTGAAGAATATAATTTATACTGTTGTCACGCTTTTCCGGTTCAACCGAAGAAAGTGAAATAAAATACGGTGCATGAAGTGAAAGCTTTATATTGTTTTCTTCTGCGTTTTTACGAAGTGCCGCCGCTGACTTGTCGCTGACCTTCACACCACGTCCGCACTGATACTCATAGCAGTCAAGACCTATCTCCCTTAGAAACAAAGGAGCATCTGTCGAGGCTTTGTATTTTGCCGAAAAACTTTCAGAGTTTCCGGCAGGTCCGAAAATTGCTGGCATTTTCATCCCTCTACTTTCTTTATTATTCTATTGATAAATTCTTCCGACCCATTATAAACCTTAAAAACATAAATTACTCTCGTGTCATCCATTTCAAGCTTTAAACCATATGCTTTTTCAGTAAGTCTGAATATCTGCCAATAACCATACTCATAATTTCTTCTGAAAATATTTCTGAATGTAAAGCCATATGAATCATATTCATATTTTATATTCAGATACAGCATAGCAGGAAATATGCCAAGCGGTATTCCCACTATTGCAAGACATAATGCACCCTCAATTTTTTCTGCAATATTATCCGCAAAAATAATCGGACTGCCAAAGAATAAGGCAATAACACAAAACATTAATCCGCAATACATTACGCTTTTATAAGGTCGGACAGTCTTATCAGGATTATTCTTTAAATCCTTTTTATCGGATTTATTCATTATTGCCACAAAAAGCTTTTTAAACAGGCGTTCTGCCACAAACTCTGCTGCTAAAATTATAAAGTTAAACATTTTTTGTAAGCTTTGGCAAAAACGGTTTTTCGATAACCCTTTTAAACCTGATGAATTTTTGTTCCTTTCCTTCAAGTTCAATAGGAAAAACAAAAATCCCCTTTATTCTTTTAAGATTTGCCCCAAGCATATCCGTAAAAATCTGATCGCCCACTACGGCAAGATTTTTGAACGGAATATTCATAAGCTTCTGCGCCCTGTTGAAACCACTTGCAAGAGGCTTTTTACCTTCGCTTATAAATTCAAGTCCCAGCATATCTGCAAAGGGTTTTACTCTCGGAGGATGATTGTTGGAAACAATTACCATTTTTATTCCGTTTTCCTTTATCTTCTTAATCCAGTCAAGAACTCCGTCGGCAGGACGTGGATTGTCATGTGTGGTAAGGGTATTGTCAAGGTCAAGCAGCAGACCCTTTATATCATGCTTTTTCAGAAATGACGGTGTAATATCATTAACCCTTCTGAATGCAAAATCGGCTTTAAACAGCATATTCACAAAACCTTTCGAATATATATTATACATTATACTATGTGTCGGATTTTGTAAAAACACACAGATATTTTCAAAATAAAACTAAAAGGCGGGCAATCTGCCCGCCTCTGTTTGTCTTTTAGCTTGTACTACAAATTAATACTTGCGTTTACGAGCTGCCTCAGACTTCTTCTTACGCTTTACTGAAGGCTTTTCGTAGTGTTCTCTCTTACGAACTTCAGCAATAACGCCATCCTTAGCACATGATCTCTTAAAACGCTTAAGAGCTGTATCTAATGATTCGTTCTTTCCAACGCGAACTTCTGCCACTGTTTTCCCTCCCTTTGTCCCAAAGACAGAGGTTTTTCGGATAAACCGAATATATTCTAAACAGTCACATTTGATGTGAATGTCAGATATTAAACCTTTGTTCTTAATGCAACAGCAGAAAAATAATTAAAATTAAAGTGTTGTTTAAGATAGCTTTAATTTTACCACAAATCATGCTGTATGTCAAGCATATTTTCTTATTTTTGTTACTTTACTACAAAATTAACCAATTTATTTGGTACATATATCTGTTTAATGATATTCTTACCATCAACTGCTTCCTTAACCTTTTCATCAGCAAGTGCAGTTGCAAGAATTTCATCCTTGTTGCCGTCAACCGGAACAACAAGCTTTGTCTTGATTTTTCCATTAACCTGTACAACAATTTCAACAGAATTTTCTACGCAAAGTGATTCATCATACTTAACCCAGCTCTGCTTGTTAAGGATTTCGCCGAAGTTTGCTTCAAACATTTCTTCTGTGATATGTGGAGCAAATGGGTTTAAGAGAATAAGGAGTGTTCTGAGTTCTGCCTTGTTAATGCTGCCTGTTGCTGTGATTTCGTTGAGAAGAGCCATCATAGCTGCAATAGCAGTATTGAACTTGAGAGTTTCAATATCCTCGCTTACCTTCTTGATTGTCTTGTGGAATGAAGCTGTGAGAGCTTCTCTGTAATCATCACCGTCAATTATATTGTCCTGAAGTGCCCATACTCTGTCAAGGAATCTCTTACAGCCCTTGATGCTTGAAGGACTCCATGGAGCTGTCTTTTCAAAGTCACCGATGAACATTTCGTAAAGTCTGAGTGTATCTGCACCGTATTCATTTACAACATCATCAGGGTTGATTACGTTTCCTCTTGACTTGGACATCTTCTGTCCGTCCTCACCAAGCACCATACCATGTGAAGTACGCTTCATGTAAGGTTCCTTTGTAGAAGTAACGTTAATATCATTTAAGAACTTGTGCCAGAAACGTGAGTACAGGAGGTGAAGTGTTGTATGTTCCATACCACCGTTGTACCAGTCAACAGGCATCCAGTAATCGAGAGCTTCCTTTGAAGCAAGTTCTTTTTCATTCTTAGGGTCACAGTATCTCAGGAAGTACCATGATGAACCAGCCCACTGAGGCATTGTGTCTGTTTCTCTCTTGGCAGGACCGCCACAGTTAGGACATGTTGTATTGATAAAGCTGTCAAGTGTAGCAAGCGGACTTTCGCCATTATCGGTTGGCATATAGCTTTCAACATCAGGAAGTGTAAGTGGAAGTTCACTTTCAGGAAGACCTACATGACCACACTTTTCACAGTGGACAATCGGAATAGGTTCACCCCAGTATCTCTGTCTTGAGAATACCCAGTCACGAAGCTTGTAGTTTACCTTTGAAACGCCCTTGCCGTTTTCTTCAAGCCATTCCTTGATCTTAACCTTAGCGTCTTCAACAGAAAGACCGTCAAGGAAGTCACTGTTAACCATAACACCTGTTGCACAGTCAGTAAAGGCTTCCTTCTGAACATCAATATCCTCTGTTCCCTTAACAACTTCTATGATAGGAAGTCCGAAAACTTCTGCAAATTCATGGTCACGTTCATCATGTGCAGGTACAGCCATAATAGCACCTGTACCATAGGACATAAGAACATAGTCTGAAATAAAGATAGGAATTTCCTTGCCGTTTACAGGGTTGATACCACATACACCGTCAAGTCTTACACCTGTCTTTTCCTTGTTCATTTCAGTTCTGTCAAAGTCAGACTTTCTTGCAGCCTTTTCCTGATATGTCTTGATTTCGTCCATATTTGAGAGCTTGTCAGCCCACTTTTCAATATATGGATGTTCAGGTGCGATAACCATGTATGTAGCACCGAAAAGTGTATCAGGTCTTGTTGTGTAAACTGTAAGAGTATCACCTGCTGTTGAACCGAAGTTTACTTCAGCACCTGTTGAACGGCCGATCCAGTTTGTCTGTGTTGACTTGATTTTTTCAAGGTAGTTTACTTCTGAAAGGTCATCAAGAAGTCTCTGTGCGTACTCAGTAATCTTGAGCATCCACTGTGACTTTACCTTTCTTACAACTTCACCGCCGCATCTTTCACAGCAGCCCCCAACAACTTCTTCATTGGCAAGAACAACCTTACATGAAGTACACCAGTTAACAGCCATTTCCTTCTTGTATGCAAGACCCTTCTTGAACATCTGAAGGAAAATCCACTGTGTCCACTTGTAGTAGTTAGGATCAGTTGTGTCAACTTCTCTTTCCCAGTCAAATGAAAGACCAAGCATTTTAAGCTGTTCCTTGAAGTGTGCAATATTCTTTTCTGTTACAATTGCAGGGTGAATTTTATTCTTGATGGCATAGTTTTCAGTCGGAAGACCGAAAGCGTCCCAGCCCATAGGGAATAAAACGTTGTAGCCGTCAAGACGTCTTTTTCTTGATACGATATCCATTGCTGTATATGGACGTGGGTGACCGATATGAAGACCCTGTCCTGATGGATATGGGAACTCTACAAGTGCGTAGAATTTTGGCTTTGAATAGTCTGTTCCAACCTTGAATGTGTTATTATCATCCCAATATTTCTGCCATTTTTTTTCGATGGCTGTAAAATTATACTTTTCGCTCATTTGTAATTCTTCCTTTGTAAATTAATATCCGTCGCCGGAAAATCCGTTTGTAAAATGTTCCTTGACACTTGGTACAATGCAAAGCACAGCAGCACAGATAATGTCAACTGCACCCTCTGCAAGATAGATAAGACTTCTTACCATTGAATCAAGGTTGAAAAGCCCCTTGATGTTTCCAAAGAGGTGTACAAGAACGATTAACGCTGCAATACCTGCTATAGCATAATTTGTATACTTGATTCCCAGATATCCCAGCACAAGTGCCAGTACTCCGAACAGCAGAGATACAAAATCAAGTCCTCCACCTATGAAAATATTTACAATTGTCTTGATAACAAACCATGCACCAATCATGATTGATATGCTTCTGCCTGTGAGATTATTTGAATTCATAAAAAATCACTCTCCTGTTACATACTTTTCGATGTCGATTTTTTCCCCGTCAGACCAGAGTCTTTCAAGCTGATAATAATCCCTTGTTTCCTTATAGAAAACATGTACCACTACATCACTGTAATCAAGAATAATCCAGTTTGAGCCATTGTAACCCTCTTTTCTTGTCGGCTCAATGCCTGCCTCAGTCATCTTTTCCTCAACTTCTTCAGCAAGAGTTCTTGTCTGAGTTGAACTGTTACCGTTTGCAATAACAAAATACTCAGCAAGTACAGTTAAATCCTTGATTTTAATAGCCTGTATCCCCTCGGCTTTTTTAGAGTCAAGAGCTTTGATAATAACCCCAAGCTTTTCTTCGTGCGTCATATTAACACTCCTTTCTTTTTTCTTTTAAAACATTACTGAAATACAAATACGCTTTCTTCCGTTGCTTCCGTTGCAGGCACTTCTGTAGGTGCTTCTGTCGGAACAACTTCCTCATATTCTTTACTTTCTTCTACCGGAAGCTCAGGATAAGTTTCAACGAAATTTGGTTCTGTTTCCGTACTGCCATAATCTGTGTAGTTATAATCCTCTGAATCAGTATAACTATAATCATCATCACCGTTGTCTGAATAATTGTAGTAAGTTGTATCACTGTCACTCTGACCTGGCTTTTTACCATCTGCAATTTCCTGAAGTGTATCCTGGTTTTCGTCATACAGATTAGTTGAATAATAGCCTTCCTGTACAAGTTCTGTTATAGGCAGGTCATAGTAGCCAAGATCAACCTGATATGGTCTGAAATATTTATTAAGCATATCAACAGTTGCACTTCTGTGAATTGACCATACAGAATAACCGCCGTTATCCGCACCTTCACCAGGTACAAGCTGTACTGTAACTTCATCCATATCTATAAGAGTTGCAAAGTCTGAAAGAATGCTGAGTTCTCCAAGTGTCATGTCAGTTGCAATAAGCTTTTTATCATAAACCTGCTTTATAAATGAAGTAAGTTCTACAGAACCCATGTCAAGAGCCTTTTCCATACAAGCCGCCATGAAGATTCTCTGTGCCTTTACACGTCCGATATCACCTTCATTGTAGCCTTTTCTTGCACGTACCATAAGCTCTGCCTGCTCGCCGTTTAACACCTGTTCACCTGCATAAAGAATCTTATCGTATGAATAGAAAACGTCCTCAGGAAGATTTATCGGAATACCGCCGATAAGGTCTACAATTTCAACAATATCATCGCAGCCTGTTGTAACATATCTGTCAATAGGAATACCGAAAGTTTCTCTTACAGCATTTACCGTTCTCTGAATAGGGAGCAGACTCTGGTCACCGTTTACATAAACGCTGTTGATTTTGCCTGTTTCACTTGTTGTATAGTCAGGAACATAGCTGTCACGAGGAATCTGTAAAATGTCAAGCTTATGATTGTGAATGTCAAACAGGAACAGCATCATAACATCTGAAAGTTCTCTTGATTCGTCAAACCCCAGAACCAGAACAGTAAACTGACCCTCGATAATCTGATCATTTGTAAATTCACGCTTATCGTCAACCTTTTCAGCACCGCTGACAAGCTCATAGCTGTTTGTATCCTCTGATAAAAGACCTTCTATTTCTGCAAGAGGCTGAAGCTCTTTTATGTACCTTATAATAGAAATACGTTCTGTATATGTTCTGTCTCCGACCGTTCTTTCAACAGGAATAATCGGAATGTTTAAAATCATTACCGCAAGAAGTATTATGCCTGCGATTATCGATACAGCAATTATAATCTTTTCTTTTGTAGATGTTTTTTTCTTCGGCATCTTAACCTTTTGTCTGCCGCCGGAGCTGTAATTATTTCTGCCCGCTGGTGGTCTGTTTCGGTTATAACTGCCTCTGTTGTAATTATTATTTTCTGCCATCATTTTTCTCCTTGCTTTTCTTGTGTAACGAATGAATATAAGTATACTGATTGTACAAATCAAGCGTTCCTTCAGGAATATAGTTCTGCTTTTTTACAACACTTGTAATGCAATAGCATACCGCTTCATACATAGCTTTTTCAAAATCCGAAAAAGCAAGCTTTCTCATTTTTTCAACATCCTTATAATCCCTGTCGTCCGAGATAAGATCGGCAATATAAATAATTTCTTCAAGCTTTGACATTGATGGTCTGCCCACCGTATGATATCTTACAGCGTTTATGACACCCTCATCTTCTATGCCAAGCTCACTTTTTATAAAGTATGCACCCGCCGGGCCATGCCATAATGCTTTTGCCGAAAGCTCTGCACCCGAAAGATTAAGATTACCCTCTAGCATAAGTTCCTTTTGCTTTTCTGGTTCTTCTTCCTTTCCTTAGTCGTGTACTAGTCCTGCTTGATTAGCTCTGTCTGGATCTTCACCATACTTCTGTGCAAGCTTTATT
>JAZQZW010000056.1:0-2058 GCA_045634285.1 Oscillospiraceae bacterium | reverse complement strand
AAACAACATTTGGATAAACACAATCGTATCGTTTGCCATTCGGATCGTATACGGTTTTCTTTGCTTCGATTTTGTCAAGATTTAACATACTGTATCATCTTCCTTTCTTAATTTTAAAAAAATTCACCGATAATGCTCATGGCTTTTTCGGTGAACGTTTCTTCTTTTTCTTTTGATTTTCCCTGAGGGTCAGATCCTGTGCTATCTGATTTGTCATCATCTGCACTGCTGTCATCCGACGGCTTTTCTTCTTTCTGCCCTGTGACAATTTCTTCAACAAGTCTGTCAGCAAATCCATACTCAATACACTCCTTTGCAGTAAGCCATGTTTCAGCATAGATAAGCTCTGTCAGCTTT
Organism: Oscillospiraceae bacterium; assembly: GCA_045634285.1. Classification (GTDB taxonomy): domain Bacteria; phylum Bacillota; class Clostridia; order Oscillospirales; family Ruminococcaceae; genus Porcipelethomonas. The sequence goes on along the minus strand of JAZQZW010000056.1, from coordinate 1,701 downwards.
TCCTCGCTGATTTTACCGCCGCTTCTGAGCAGATATGCCTGTTTCAGACTGTCGGTAAGCTTATCCAGTACATCAGCCTGTTTTCTGAGTTCGTCGGCATTACCTGCAACAACAGACCATGCCGTATGCACCATCATTGTGGCAGGATTGCTCATTACAACCTCATCACCTGCCATGGCAATAACCGATGCAATAGACGCAGCCACCCCGTCAATATAAACTGTCTTGTGAGCCTTGTGACGTTTAAGCTGACTGTAAATGCCAAGCCCCTCAAACACACTGCCACCGTTTGAATTGATGTAAATGTTAATCTGACTTACATCACCCATTTCATCAAGCTTCTGACGGAATGTCTGTGCAGATGTTTCCGACTTGATTTCCTTGCCGAACCAGTCTGTTCTGTTAGCCTTTACATCAGTGTAAATATACAGATTTGCTGTATTTCCCGACTTATCGGGAGCCAACGCCCAGAATTCCTGTGAGCATCTTGCCATGATTTCTGATTTATCCATTTTCTTCACCACCCTTCAATGTATTTTCTGCCATTTCATAATTCTTTGTAACATAATGCTTTTTCGCCCATTCTTCCCCTGTCGGGGTCTCTCCTGCCTTAATTCTGACCTCATCAGGTGACAGCATACCACAGCTTATAAGCTTGTCAGCATTTGTGGCAATTTCAAATATGTCAATATGCTTGATACATGAAGTATCAACCTTTGCAAAATTACCCTTTAAAACTTCTGTACCGTAAATCTTGGCTGTAATTTCCTCGCTGAGTATGTCGGCAAGTGGGTCGATACATGTTGTAAGCATCATGTTCACAGCGTCATTAACTCCTGCCACATCACCCCTTACAAGTGATACAGGAACTTTATACTGCTGTGCCTTTCGTGCCAGTGCATCATCAACAAGCCTTGAAATATCGGAAATTTCGTTGGTCTGCTTCTGAGTACCAGCCGTAGAAGCTGACACATATTTAACGCCATTCCATAGAGGAAGTACAGCATTCTGTGCATTGAAAAAGTTTTTGAAATGCTCATTCATAAGCTGTGTGTATCTTTTTTCAAAGTCACGTTCACTCTGTGCAAGTGCAGGAATTTCAAGTGTGCCCTTCTGCCCTCCTGACTGTATGTACTTCTTTTTGGCACTTCTGAGGAGTTCCTCATACATACCCGACATACTTGCCGAAGGATAATTGCAGTTAAAGGCTGAATACTTTGAGTAAATAACGTCCTCAATGTAATGGGTACCCAGTGATACTCCTGCTCTTGAAACATTTTCAAAGCGTATCTGTCTTATTGCTTCATCTGCAAAACTGAAATTATCAGCAATAATATACTGCTTTCCGTTCTGAACGATAAGGGCATCACCAAACACAAGCATTCTTGAAACATACTCCTGCCAGAACTCGGTCGAATTCTGATTGACATTAGGTCTGACATTGAGTGCATACCAGTTCATGCCTTTTACTTCCCTGCCGCTTTGATAGGTTTTGAATTCACACTTACCTATCAGATTTGCAATCATCTGCACAACAGTAAGTGTTGCAAAAGCGTCAATGGCAATATGGTCGGGAGAAGCACGGTAATCTGATACATTAACAGTTACCGAATTGTCATGAGCCGCCTGGCTGCCATTATTTTTAGTGAACAGATTTCCAAGCCAGTCAAAAAATCTCATAATCATCACCACCTTTCATGT